>CANNEW010000135.1 GCA_947503685.1 Comamonadaceae bacterium
ATACAGGGAGTTGGCTCAGGGCCGGCTGCAGTTGAAGACTTAAATCAGACATGGTGGACCTGACCTAAAGACTCCCCACAGGGAGGGTGCGCCCCTAAAGGCGCTGTCAATAAACCCGGCGATTGCACATCAATGCGACCACCGGCGTAAGGGAGGGGATTGTAGCCTTGTAAATTTCACAAAATTTGGATTTCGATATCGAAGTGCCCTGGCTTAAAATTTAACGACAGTTTCCCCATCCGATCAACGCGCACGGAGCTTGCATGCCCAAGGCCACCACCTCAATCACCGCAGCCACTGCTGTTGCGCCAGCGTATGAAGAGGCCATGGCCGAGCTAGAGGCGTTGGTCGAACGCATGGAAAGCGGCGGTCTGCCGCTGGACCAGTTGCTCTCGGGCTACCAGCGCGGTGCCGAGTTGCTGCAAGTCTGCCGCGAGCGCTTGCAGGCGGTAGAAGACCAGATTAAGGTGCTGGACCAAGGCACCATCAAACCCTGGAAGGGCGTTTGAGGCTTATGGCGTTTTCCCTCGAGTCATGGATGGCGCAGCACTTGCGTCAAGTAGAAACGGTCTTGGACAACTTGTTAGGGCAGCACGCTCCGCCTGGCAGCGCCTGGGCCACCCCGGCCGATTTGAACCATGCGATGCGCTATGCCGTGCTCGATGGCGGCAAGCGACTGCGGCCCCTGTTGGTGCTGGCCGCTTATGAGGCGGTCAGTGGCCTGACTGCCTCGGGTGCGGATGGAGCACCGATGCGGGCGGCCTGCGCGGTGGAGTTGATACATGCCTATTCCCTGGTGCACGACGATATGCCGTGCATGGACAACGATGTGCTGCGCCGTGGCAAACCCACGGTGCATGTGCAATTTGGTCAAGCCGGTGCGCTCTTGGCCGGTGACGCTTTGCAAACCCTGGCTTTTGAGGTGTTGACGCCCCTGGACGGCAGCGTGGACCCCGCGGTGCAGGCGCGCTTGTGCGGCATTTTGGCGCGCGCCTCGGGGCGGGTGGGCATGGCCGGCGGCCAGGCGATTGACCTGTCCAGTGTCGGCCAGGCCCTGTCCGAGGACAGCTTGCGCCATATGCACCAGCTCAAAACCGGCGCCCTACTACAGGCCAGCGTGATGATGGGTACGGTCTGTGGCCCAGCACCGGCTAAGGCCTTGCATGCTTTGGAGGCCTTTGGGCAAGCCATAGGTCTTGCCTTCCAGGTGGTGGACGATGTGCTGGATGTGACGGCAGATTCGGCCACCCTGGGAAAGACGGCCGGCAAGGATGCTGACAACGACAAACCCACTTATGTTTCACTGATGGGACTGGAGCGCAGCCGCGCCTATGCGGCCACCCTGGCCGGACAGGCCCATGCCGCACTGCAGGGCAGCGGCCTGCCAGATACCTCTGCGCTGGCCGCCTTAGCGGAAATGGTGGTACACCGTGTTCACTGAACGCTTTACCATTGGCGTAAAAACGGATAGCCTACGCCCTTTGTACGCTTAAGTTGACACTTTTAATCGATTTGACCCTTATGCCAGATAACGCCAAGCCCACCACAGCCTTGCTGCCGCAGATCAATAGCCCCCACGACCTGCGCCGCTTGCCGCGCTCGGATCTGCCCCGAGTGGCCGACGAGCTGCGCAGCTACTTGCTGCACAGCGTCGCGCAAACCGGCGGGCACCTTAGTTCCAACCTAGGCACCGTTGAACTCAGCATCGCCATGCACTATGTGTTTGACACTCCGCGCGACCGTTTTGTCTGGGACGTGGGCCACCAGACCTACCCGCACAAAATCCTGACCGGACGGCGCGATCGCATGTCCACCCTGCGCCAGTTGGGTGGCCTCAGCGGCTTTCCGCAGCGGGCCGAAAGCGAGTACGACACCTTTGGCACCGCGCATTCCAGTACCTCGATTTCTGCCGCCCTGGGCATGGCCATGGCGGCCAAGATCAAGGGCGATAAGCGCTATTCTGTGGCGGTGATCGGCGACGGCGCCATGACGGCAGGCATGGCGTTTGAGGCCATGAACAATGCCGGCGTGGAAGATTGCCGCTTGCTGGTTATCCTGAACGACAACGAAATGAGCATCAGTCCCCCGGTGGGCGCGCTCAATCGCTATTTAGCGCAATTGATGAGCGGGCAGTTTTATGCAAAAGCTAAAAGCGTAGGTAAAAGCGTGCTCAAAGGCGCGCCCACTTTGTTCGAGCTGGCCAAGCGCATTGAGGAGCACGCCAAAGGCATGGTGGTGCCCGCCACCTTGTTTGAACAATTTGGATTTAATTACATAGGCCCCATAGACGGCCACGACCTGGACTCCCTGATTCCCACGCTGGAGAATATCAAGCAACTCACCGGACCGCAGTTTTTGCATGTGGTTACCCGCAAAGGGCAGGGTTACCAGATGGCCGAGGCCGATCCGATCGCCTACCACGGGCCGAGCAAATTCAACCCATCGATTGGTATTCAAAAACCATCGGTCGCGCCCAAAACTACGTTTACCCAGGTCTTTGGCAATTGGCTGTGCGACATGGCGGCCCAGGACGAGCGACTGGTGGGCATCACCCCGGCCATGCGCGAGGGCTCGGGCCTGGTGGAGTTTGAAAAGCGCTTTCCCAAGCGCTACTTTGACGTGGGCATTGCCGAGCAGCACTCGGTCACCTTTGCCGCAGGATTGGCCACCGAGGGCCTCAAGCCCGTGCTGGCTATTTATTCCACCTTCTTACAACGCGGCTATGACCAGCTGATCCACGACGTAGCGATTCAAAACCTGCCGGTGGTGTTTGCCCTGGACCGCGCTGGCCTCGTCGGTGCGGACGGTGCCACCCACGCCGGCAACTACGACATCGCCTACCTGCGCTGCATCCCGAATATGAGCATTGCCTGCCCGGCTGATGAAAACGAATGCCGCCAATTGCTCAGTTCGGCCTTCGAGCAAAACCACCCTGTGGCCGTGCGCTATCCACGCGGTGCTGGGGTGGGTGTCGCGGTACAGCCTAGCTTAGAGGGCTTGCCCTTCGGTAAAGGCGAGATTCGCCTGCATGGCGACAGCATTGCCCTATTGGCCTTCGGTACGCTCTTGTATCCGGCCATGGCGGTGGCCGACAAACTGGGACTGACGGCAGTCAATATGCGTTGGGCTAAGCCCTTGGACACCGAATTGCTGTTGCAAATAGCCCTCAACCACGCGGCCATCGTGACGGTGGAAGACGCTGCCGCGATGGGCGGGGCGGGCAGCGCGGTGCAGGAGGCACTGCAATCGGCAGGCGTGGTGCTGCCGGTGCTCAGCCTGGGGCTGCCAGACTTGTTTATCGAACACGGCGACCCGGCTAAGCTCATGGCCATGCACGGCCTGGACGCTTCGGGTATCGAAGCCTCTATCAGCACCCGGTTTGCAGCGCTTTTAGCACAGGCTTCCAAGGGAAAACCCCTGCCTAAAGCGGCTTAAAGCGGCCTAAAGCCTTCCTACAATCGCGCTTGGACTCGTTGGTAGGCAGTGCGTTGGCGTACGCTTAGCTGACGGCCTGAATTTCTTTCACCCTTAACTGGAGTTAACTATGGATCGTCGTTCGATTATTAAAAATGCCGGCATCGCGGGCGTGTTGGCGGCAGGTGCTGCACCCGCAGTCCATGCACAGGCAACTTTGCGTTGGCGCTGTGCTTCCAGCTTCCCCAAAGCGCTGGATACGCTGTTTGGCGTGTGCGATGTGTTCGCGAAAAAAGTGGGCGAGTTGAGCGGCGGTAAGTTCACCATCAGCACCCATGCGGCCGGCGAGTTGATGCCCGCCTTTGGCGTGTTGGACGGCGTGTCCAACGGCACCATTGAAATGGCCAATACGGCTTCTTACTATTTCTTCGGCAAAGACCCCACGTATGCGCTGGATTGCGCCGTGCCCTTTGGCCTGAACAGCCGTCAGATGACTGCCTGGATGTACGAAGGCAATGGTCTGAAGTTGTTCCGCGAACATTTCGCTAAAGTCGGTATTGTTAATTTCCCTATGGGTAATACCGGCGTGCAAATGGGTGGCTGGTTCCGCAAAGAGATCAAAAGTGTGGATGACCTCAAAGGTCTGAAGTTCCGTTGTGGTGGTTTTGCCGGCAAGGTGCTCGAGCGCTTGGGCGTAGTGCCCCAGAACATTCCGGGCGGCGAGATTTACCAGGCCCTGGAAAAAGGCACGATCGACGCTGCCGAGTGGGTCGGCCCTTATGACGACCTGAAGTTGGGTCTGAACAAAGTGGCGCAAAACTACTACTACCCCGGTTTCTGGGAAGTGGGTCCACAGTTGTCACTGTATGTGAACCAGAAAGCCTACGAAGGCCTGTCCTCGGAGTACAAAGCCATTGTGGAGTGCGCCGCTGCCTATGCGCACACCGATATGCAAGCCAAGTACGACGTGCGCAATATGCCGGCACTCAAAACCCTGCTCGGTCAAGGTGCCAAGCTGCAGCGTTTCCCCAAAGAAATTTTGGCTGCAGCGTTCAAATCGGCTACGGATATTTACGCCGAACTGAACGACACCAACCCGGCTTGGAAAAAAATCTATGCCGACTACTCATCCTTCCGCCGCGATAGCAATCTGTGGTTCAGCCTTTCCGAGGCGGCTATGGACGACTTCATGCAATCGCAAAAGCTGTAATCCCTTCAAGGATTTTCAGCCGAAAAAAACCCCGCCTTGGCGGGGTTTTTTAATGCCTAGCCGCTTCGCAGCGCCGGGCAATCTGGCATCAAGCCCAAGCCCGCATGGCAGGCCTGGTCTTAGCCTATCAAGGCTTCTTGCCCTGCTCTTCCTTCATAGACTCCAGCATGCGTGCCATGGGGTCTTCTTTTTCATCGGATGTACCTGCATTGGCTTTTTCGGTGGCGTCTTTGTCGTCGCTGCGTTGCTGTGAATCGATTTGCAGCTGTTGCATGACTGTGTCGGCATCGACCGTCGGGTCTTTGGTCAGGCCGCTAGAAACCAGGCCAGGGAAGGCGATGATGAGGCCGACCATCACAATCTGGATGATCACAAAGGGCACGGCGCCCCAATAAATTTGCTCGATAGTGACGCGCTTGATGGGCTTTTTGGTCACTTTGTCCACATAGTCCTCGTTGGGCGCTACGCTGCGCAGGTAGAACAGCGCAAAGCCAAAGGGTGGGTGCATGAACGATGTTTGCATGTTCACCGCCAGCAGCACGCCAAACCACACCAGATCAATGCCCAGCTTTTCGGCCACCGGCGCGATCAGCGGCACGATGATGAAGGCCAGCTCAAAGAAGTCCAGGAAGAAGGCCAGCAGGAACACCAGGATGTTCACCACAATCAAGAAGCCTAATTGTCCGCCGGGCAGGCCTGAGAGCAAGTGCTCCACCCAGATGGGTCCGTCCACGGCCTGGAAGGCCAGGCTGAAGACGGTGGCGCCGATCAGGATAAACAGCACGAAGCAGGACAGCTTCATGGTCGAGTCCATAGCCTGACGCATCAGCTTGAGGTTGAGACGACCCCGCGCAATCGCCATCACCAGTGCGCCCACCGCGCCCATAGCGCCGCCTTCGGTGGGGGTGGCGATACCCAGAAAAATCGTACCCAGCACCAAGAAAATCAGGGCCAGCGGCGGAATCATCACAAAGGTGACGCGCTCGGCCATATTGGAGAGCAGCCCCATCTTGGTCACCCGGTTAACCACGGCGGCAACAAAGGCCAAGCCCACGCCCACGCACATGGAGGTGACGATCAGCTCGTCCAGCGCTACGCTGGCCGGGCGCCATTTGGCAAAACTGATGGCGGCTGCGGTGCAAAGAATCACCAAAATCAGCAAGGAGCGTAGTCCGGAGGTGCCATCTTTTTCGCGGATGGTGCGCGCCTCGGCAGGCAGAGCTGGTACGGACTGTGGGTAAAAAATGCTCAGAGCCGTGATGTACAGGAGGTACATCCCAGTCAGTACAAAGCCGGGAATGAAGGCGCCTTTGTAGAGTTCGCCCACGCTTTTGCCCAATTGGTCGGCCAGCACAATCAGCACCAGCGAGGGCGGGATGATTTGTGCCAAAGTGCCCGAGGCGGCTATCACGCCACTGGCCACACGTCGGTCATAACCGTAGCGCAGCATGATGGGCAGGGAAATCAGGCCCATAGAGATCACTGAAGCGGCCACCACGCCCGTCGTCGCCGCCAGCATGGCACCCACCAAAATCACCGCATAAGCCAGGCCGCCGCGGATGGGGCCAAACAACTGGCCGATGGTGTCTAGCAAGTCCTCGGCCATACCCGAGCGTTCCAAAATCAAGCCCATCAAGGTGAAGAAGGGAATCGCCAGCAAGGTATCGTTTTGCATGATGCCGAATATGCGCAGCGGCAGGCTTTGCAAAAAGGCGGGCTGGATGACACCTAACTCCACGGCCACAAAACCGAAAAATAAACCGCAGGCGGCCAGCGAAAATGTCACCGCGTAGCCGAACATCAAAAAGATGATCAGCGAGGCAAACATGATGGGCGCCATATTGGCGATCAGAAACTCGTTCATTTGGCAGCTCCCATTTGGGCGGCATCACGGGCGGCCACTTCTTTTTGCAGCAGAAACTCGGCCAGTTCTTCCTCGGCAGTCTTGGTGCCCAGCTTTTTGGTGGGATCGGGTATCAAGCCCTGGAGAAACGCGATACGCTTAATCAACTCGGAAACCGCTTGAATCGCCAGCACCAGCATGCCCAAGGGCAGGAGTGCAAATACCGGCCAGCGGATCAGCCCACCGGCATTGGAGGACACCTCGCCGGTTACATAGGCATTGATCACCAGCGGCATAGCCAGCTTGGCGATCATGAAGGTGAAGGGAAGCAGGAAAAGGCAGATGCCGATGATGTCGATCCAAATCTGGGTACGCTTGGAAAAGCGCCCGGAGACGACGTCAATCTTGACATGCTCTTGGCGCAGCAAGGTGTAGCCCGAGGCCAGCAAAAACACGGCGGCAAACAGGTACCACTGAATCTCTAAGAAGCCGTTGGAACTCATGTTGAAGGCTTTGCGCATGGAGGCATTCCCCGCACTGATCAGGACTGCAAACAGCACCAACCAGGCTACCCAGCGGCCCATCCATTCGCTAAACGCATCAATGCGTCTGGACAGGGATAAAAGAAAGTTCATAAGTTCTCCAGTCAATCATCAAAGCATTCGGCGGCGCGGGCGGCCCACGCCGCACCGGCAAAGCATTTTATTGGCGCAAGGCGTAAGAATCCGGTCAGGTAGAAGGCATCTGGCTGGGGATTACCCTTGCTGCGGCCTTAGTGCATGCTATGAAACTGCAGCACATAGACCGCCGCGCCGGCCAAATAGCCCGCCAGGGCCAGTCCGCTGATCTTGCGAAGGTACCAAAGAAAGTCGATGCGCTCCAGGCCCATGGCGGCTACGCCCGCCGCCGAGCCGATGATCAGAATCGAGCCACCGGTGCCCGCGCAATAGGCCATGAATTCCCATAAAAAACTA
>CANNEW010000136.1 GCA_947503685.1 Comamonadaceae bacterium
ATATCACGCACCTTCAAACGTTCCACCGCAAACTGGATGGTGGACAAGGCGTTCAAATCCGAGTGCACCACCACATTGGCCACGTTACGGTGGACAAAAATTTCGCCCGGCGCCAGGCCGATGATCTGGTTGGCGGGCACGCGGCTGTCCGAGCAGCCGATCCACATATAGCGCGGCTTTTGCTGCGCCGTTAAGCCGGTAAAAAAACCCGGCTGCTTGCGCTCCATTTCAGCCGCCCAGCTGCGGTTGCGGGCAAATAAATCATTTAACTGGGTCATATAAGTTCAGCTTTGCGCTACAAGGTTTAGGCGGTTTCGGAAAACAATTCACGGCCGATGAGCATACGGCGAATTTCGCTGGTGCCAGCACCGATTTCATAGAGTTTGGCATCGCGCCATAAACGGCCCAGCGGATAGTCGTTGATATAACCATTGCCACCAAATATCTGCACGCCTTCGCCGGCCATCCAGGTGGCTTTTTCGGCAGTCCACAAAATCACACTGGCGCAGTCTTTACGCACGCGGCGCACATGTTCGCTGCCCAAGGCGTCCAAGTTTTTCGCCACCATGTACGCAAACGAGCGGCCCGCTTGCAGCACGGTGTACATATCGGCCACCTTGCCCTGAATCAGCTGGAACTCGCCAATGCTTTGGCCAAATTGTTTGCGCTCGTGGATATAGGGCATGACGTTGTCCATCACCGCTTGCATGATGCCCAAAGGCCCACCGCTGAGCACCGCACGCTCATAGTCCAGGCCACTCATCAGCACCTTGGCACCATTGTTGATACCTCCCAGCACGTTTGCCAACGGTACCTCTACATTGTTAAACACCAGCTCGCCGGTGTGGCTACCACGCATGCCCAGCTTGTCGAGTTTTTGCGCGACCGAGAAACCGGGCATGCTTTTTTCAATCAAAAAAGCCGTGACGCCGCGCGCGCCCAGCTCCGGATCGGTTTTGGCATAGACCACCAGGGTGTCGGCATCCGGGCCATTGGTGATCCACATTTTGCTGCCATTGAGCACAAAGTAGCCACCCTTTTCTTGCGCACGTAGCTTCATGGACAGTACATCGCTACCCGCACCGGGCTCGCTCATAGCCAGGGCGCCCACGTGCTCGCCGCTGATCAGCTTGGGCAGGTAACGCTGGCGCTGCTCGGGCGTGCCATTGCGGCGAATCTGGTTGACGCACAAATTGCTATGCGCGCCGTAGGACAAACCCACCGAAGCGCTGGCGCGCGAAATCTCTTCCATGGCCACCATATGGGCCAAATAGCCCATGGCGGAGCCGCCATACGCTTCCTCGACGGTAATGCCCAGCACGCCCAGATCGCCCATCTTGCGCCACAAGTCCATAGGAAACTGGTCGTCGCGGTCGATGGCGGCGGCGCGCGGCGCGATTTCGGCTTGCGCAAAATCATGCACCGCTTCGCGCAGCGCATCCACGTCTTCGCCAAGTTGAAAGTCCAGCCCTGGTAGTGTCATTTGTAGTCCCCTCGCAAAAAATGGTCAGGCGCTGGCGGGTACCGTAGTCAAGGTTTGCTGCATCAGCGCACACAGGCTAGTGTGCCCTTTCGCATCCACATGCAGCACCTCTGCCGATGCCACCGTAATCCGCTTGCCGGCGCGCACCACTTTGCCGGTGGCGCGCAATTGGCCATCTTTAAAAGCCGCCAAAAAATTGATTTTGTATTCCACCGTGGTGACCTCAAGCCCAAGAGGGGCAAGCGTCAGCGCCGCATAGCCGCCAGCAATATCGGCCAGCATGCCGGTGGCACCGCCATGAAATCCAAGTTGCTGCTGCGTCACTTTGTCCGAATACGGCAGGGCCAACTCGACGCAACCGGGCTCGACGCGCAGCAGGCGCACGCCCAGCGCTTGCGACATACCCTGGCCCGCCAAACTGGTGGCAATGCGCTCCCACAGCAATGGGTAAGGCGGGGAATCAGCGGACATGCGCGGCCGGGGTTTTGGGTTTTTTGCTTTTGGGCGCGCTTGCCGCCACCTTGCCCAGCAAGGCCCGCGCTTCGCGCTGGTGCACTTTGATCTCGTCCAGATTGGACTGCAGATCGGCCATCTGCTCTTCGATGCGGCTGCGGTGCACGTCCAGCACTTCCAAAAACTTGGTCAGCTGCATGCCGCTATCGCGCGGGCTTTCGTAGGTATCGATGATGTCCTTGGCCTCGGTCAAACTCAGACCCAGGCGCTTGGCACGCAAGGTCAACTTCAAGCGCGTGCGGTCGCGCACGCTATACACCCGGTTGCGCCCGCCCGGGCCGGTGCGCTCAGGTTGCAACAAACCCAGGTCTTCGTAAAAACGGATGGCCCGGGTCGTCAGGTCAAACTCGCGTGACAAGTCGCTGATGCTGAAGGTACTGCTCATAGGCGGTGGCAAAGAACGGACAAGATGCAAGACACAAACCAATGCGACAGAGGCAGGGGGCCGGGCTGTCTAGAATCGGGGTTGACGTTTACGTAAACGTCAATTATGAACCATAAGCCACGCACCATGAACGCCCTCGAATCCCATTTGCACTATCCCTTGGGCAGTGCCCTGCCAACGCCGGGCGGAAGCATCGAGGTAGCGCCCGGTATTTTGTGGGTACGCATGGCGCTCCCTTTTGCGCTGGACCATATCAACCTGTGGCTATTGCGTGATTGCATGGAAGGCGAAAACGGTCCGATTGAGGGCTGGAGCGTGGTGGACTGTTGTATCCACCGCGACGAGGCCAAGGCCCAATGGGAACAAATTTTTGCCAGTCAATTGCAAGGGTTGCCGATCCTGCGCGTCATCTGCACGCACATGCACCCGGACCACATCGGCCTGGCCCATTGGCTGTGCGAGCGCTGGAAAGTGGATTTATGGATCAGCGCTGCCGACTACCAGGTAGCGCGCTTTGCTTGCATGGGCGCCAACGGCTTTGGCGGCGAACGCTCGGCCGCCTACTTCGCCGCCCATGGCATGAACGACGAGGGTTCGGTAGAGCAAGTTCGCGCCCGCACCAACTACTTTCCCAACCTGGTGCCTTCGGTGCCCGACAGCTACCACCGCCTCATGGACGGCAGTGTGCTGGAAATCGGTGGCCTCCACTGGCGCTGCATCAGCGGCTACGGCCACGCACCCGAGCACATCGCGCTGTACTGCGAAGACTTGGCTGTACTGATCGGCGGCGACATGATGCTATGAACAAGAACCCGAGGCCGATGCGCTCAAACTATTTCTGGACTCGATTGACAAATTCAAACCGCTGCCGATTGATACCTTAACGCTACCGGCGCACGGCAAGCCTTTCACCGGTTTGCATGTGCGCATTGAACAACTGCACACCCACCACCGCGAGCGCCTGGCCGAAGTGATGCAGGCCTGCGAAGCCGGGCCGCAAAGCGCGCGCGATGTCGTGCCGGTGCTGTTCACACGCGCCTTGGACTTGCACCAGATGACTTTTGCCATGGGCGAGGCAGTGGCGCACTTGCATATGCTGTGGTTCCAGAAAAAACTCCGCCGCTCGCTGGGCGCTGATGGTGTGTACCGATTCGGCCTGCCAGGCTAAAGCCGCGCATTACCAAAGCGGCGCGGTCGGGTCTTTGAGTTTTTGGCGCCGCTGCGGGTAGTCAGGCATCACGCTGCCCACGGTTTGCCAGAAATGCGGGCTGTGGTTCATCACCCGCAAATGGCTCAGCTCATGCGCCACCACATAGTCGATTACCGGCAACTCAAAATGCATTAAGCGCCAGTTCAGGCGGATCGAGCCGTCGCTCTTGGCGCTGCCCCAGCGCTTGTCGGCATTGCTAAGCGACAAGCGGGTCCAGCGCACTTGCAATTGCGGCGCAAAGTGATTGAGACGTTCCTCAAACAAGGCCTTGGCCTGGCGCATCAGCCAGGCCTGCGTGGCATCGCGAATTTGCGCAGCGCTGGCGTCTGCCGGCAGCGCGATGCGCAACTCGCGCAGCAGTGGCCCGTCCTGCATGCCCTGGGCCTCTACCAAAGCCGCGCCCACCGCGCTAAAGCCATGCGAAGGGTCCAGGCGCAAACGCAGCAGGCCGCCCAGGTAGGGAAAGACCGCGCCATCGCACCAATCAATGCGGGTTTGCTGCAAGTGCGCATGCTGCTCACGGCTTTCGTGCAGTTTGCGCACTATCCACTGCGCACGTGCGAGCAAGACCTGGTCGATTTCGAGCAAAGATGTCCAGCGCGGCGCACGCACGCTGAGGCCATCGGGCCCGATGCGCATGCCGATGCTGCGCCGGCGCGCACGCACTAGCGAAAACGCGACCTGCACCCCTTGCAAACGCAGGCTGCGCGTGGCTTGGGGATGCGTAAAGCCGGCATCGATTGACACATCAGCAGCGGAAGCGCTCGGGGTAATGGATTTGGATGCGTCGGGTTTTGCAGCGCGGCGCGGCGCACGCGCGGGAGGCACAACGGGCGCGGCTTGAGCCGGTGGCGCGGAGCCTAGCGATTCAAACAAGTCCAAGGTGTAACGTAGCAGCGGATGCATGGCCCGGGTGCTCTGATGCGCTAAGGCTTTGGCGGGTAAGCGTCCGGGTCCAGACGGCGCATTTCGTCCTCGATCCAGGCCTCTACTTCGCGCATCATTTCGTCCGGACTGCGGCCTTCGCTGGCGATCGCCGGGCCGATGGACACATCGACCAGGCCGGGGTATTTGATAAAGGCTTTGCGCGGCCAAACGCGGGCCGAATTCACCGCAATCGGAAACACCGGCGCACCGGTTTCAATGGCCAGTCGCGTGCCGCCAGCTTTGTAAACGCCTTTTTCGCCGCGCGGTATGCGTGTGCCTTCAGGAAACATGATGATCCAGACGCCACGCGCAAGAAGTTCTTTGCCCTGCGATACGACTTTTGAAAATGCCTGCGAGCGCTGACTGCGGTCGATATGAATCATGTCCAGGCGGCTCATGGCCCAGCCAAAAAACGGTACATACAGCAGCTCTTTTTTGAACACAAACGCTAGCGGATGCGGCATGAGCGAAGGTAGCAAAAAGGTCTCCAGCGTGGACTGGTGTTTGACCAACAACACGGCTGCGCTGTTTTCGCCAGTGGGCAAATGCTCCCAGCCGCGCACGCGCACCCGAATACCCAGAATCACGCGCGCACCGGCAATGGCGGTGCGCAACCAAGCGCGCGCCATGGCCCATAGTGGATTGCCCCGGATAAAAATCGAGGCGCCCAAAATCGCAAACGCAAAAGGTACGACGGTGGCCATCATCCACAGCATATGCAAAACCGAGCGAATGAATGGCATAAATCTGTTGCGCAAGTAAAACCGGGCGCTAGCTGCGCGCCACCAAATAGTCCGCAAACGCGGACAGGTCTGCATGCACCATGGTTTGCGGCGGAAAGTCCTCGGGCAAAGGCTGGCCGCGCCACAGTGCGCCTTTGCCGGTTTGCACCACATGCGGCGTGCAGCCCGCTCCAATAGCGGCAATCATGTCCCGGGGCGTGTCGCCCACCGCTGGCATGGTGGCCAGGCCCATGCCGTAACGCTCGGCAATTTGCGCAAACAAGCCCGAAGCGGGTTTGCGGCACTGGCAGTTTTCGGCGGGGCTGTGCGGGCAGTAAAAAACGGCGTCAATGCGCCCGCCCACGGCGGCGAGCATGCTGTGCATTTTGGCGTGCATGGCATTGAGCGCTGCCACATCAAACAGCCCACGCCCCAGCCCCGACTGGTTGCTGGCCACCACCACATGCCAGCCGGCATGGTTGATGCGCGCAATGGCCTCCAGCGCGCCAGGCAGCGGTATCCATTCATCAGCCGACTTGATGTACTCGTCACTGTCCTCGTTGATCGTGCCGTCGCGGTCGAGGATGCAAAGTTTCATGGTGCTACAAGGGTTTAAGCGGCCAGCTTGGCCAAATCAGCGACGCGGTTCATGGCGCTGTGCAATTCTTGCAAAAGCGCCAGCCGGTTGGCCTTGAGCGCAGGGTCCTCGGCATTGACCATGACGCCGTCAAAAAACGCATCCACCGGCGCACGCAGCGCGGCCAGCGCTTGCAAGCTGGCGGTGTAGTCCTTGGCTGCAAACCCAGCATCGGCCTGCGGCACTACGGTTTGCATGGCGGCGAACAGGGCTTTCTCTGCAGCTTCGTGCAACAAGGCGGCATCCACTAGGCCCTGTGCGGCTTCAGATTTTTTCAGGATGTTGCCGATGCGCTTATTTGCAGCCGCCAGCGCAGCGCTTTCGGGCAGGCTGGCGAAAGCCCGCACCGCTTCAAGTCGACGGCTTACGTCACCCAGCTGCGGCGGACGCAGCGCCAAAACTGCATCCACTGCTTGCGCACTATTGCCCTGTTCACGCAAGTTGCCTGCCAGTCGATCAAAGATAAAGTCCAGCAGCGCGGCGCGCGGGTCTTTTATCAGTTCGCCAAATGCCGGGGCGGCATCGTCCAGCAAGGCCGGCAAGTGCAATGGCAAGTCCCGCGCATCCATGAGTATGCGAATGACCCCCAGCGCATGGCGGCGCAAGGCAAAAGGGTCTTTGTCACCTGTAGGCAGGCTGCCAATGCCAAACATGCCCACCAAGGTTTCTAATTTGTCGGCCAAGGCAAGCGTTCGCCCGACGTCATTGGTAGGCAGGCTATCCCCGGCAAATCGAGGATGGTAATGGTCGGAAATCGCATCAGCTATTTCGTCGCTTAAACCATCATTCCTAGCGTAGTAATTGCCCATGATGCCTTGCAGCTCGGGGAACTCGCCCACCATATCGGTCAACAAGTCCGTCTTAGCCAAACGTGCGGCCAACTTGGCTTTCTCTGCAAGGCTTTCCCCTCCGATGCGCGCGCCTATGGCCCCGGCGATATGGCACACCCGCTGCATACGATCGCCCTGCGTGCCCAATTGGTTGTGGTAGACCACTTTGGACAAACCCTCCACACGCGACTCTAATCTGCGTTTGCGGTCTTGGTCGTAAAAGAATTTGGCGTCGGCCAGGCGCGGGCGCACCACGCGCTCGTTGCCACCAATCACAAAGCGGGGGTCTGCGGGATTGATATTGCTGACGATCAAAAACTGGTTGCTCAACTTACCCGCATCATCGAAGAGCGGAAAGTATTTTTGATTCGCCTTCATGGTCAGAATCAAACACTCTTGCGGCACTTGCAAGAACGCTTCGTCAAAGTTACACACCATCACGGTGGGGCGCTCCACCAAGCCGGTCACTTCCTGCACCAGCGCGTTGTCGAGCAAGACCGCTTCGGCTTCGTCATCGCTAAGCAAAAGAGGCTCCACTTCCAAACGGCGGCCCAAGCGCTTGGCTTGGCTGCGCAAGGCGCGCACCATGGCGCGGCTGCGTTCGTCAAAGCTGGCAATCACCGCGCCATCGCGCGCCAGTGTGGTCGCGTAGTCATCGGCATGGGCTATCCGCACCGGCGACATAGCGGCTTCAAAGCGATGGCCTTGGGTGCTATT
>CANNEW010000137.1 GCA_947503685.1 Comamonadaceae bacterium
GTGCCCCAGGTGGCCGCGCCCGATGCGGTGCAGCTGCTCACGGTGCATGGTGCCAAAGGACTGGAGGCGCCCTGGGTGCTGATGCTGGACTGTGACAGCGAAAGCCCCACATCGGCGAGCATGGGTGTGTTGGTGCAGTGGCCGGGGCAGGATGATTTTCCGCGCCGCTTTGTGTTTTTGGCCAGTGAGTCCGCACCACCGCCGTGTTGTGAGGATTTGTTGGCAGAGGAAATGGCTGCGCGCGAGCGCGAAGAACACAATGCTTTGTACGTGGCACTGACACGGGCCAAACAAGCCTTGGTTTTTTCTTCGATGCAGCCGCACCGCGACCATGCCAAAAGTTGGTGGAAGCAATTGCAAGCCCATGCGCTGGACGCCCAGCCCGTGCCAAAAATGCTAGCTGCCGGTCCGGTCCCACAAGGCGGGTGGGCCGATGGCCATGTGCTGGATTTGCCTGTGCTGCCGGACGCATTAAGCCGTGCAAGTGATCTTGTTCCTACTCTGGCTCCTGCTGATGCGGGCGAGGACCTGGACGCGCGCATCGGCCAAGCTATGCACTGCTTGCTTGAACACTATGTGCCCGGTCAGGGCGATGAGGGCGGACTCTGGGGCACGCATGCTTGGCGTCTCGCGCAACATCAGTTTGTGCTGGATGAAGTACAGATGGCCCGCGCTGCCCAAGCTGCCCAAGCGATCGTGCAAGGCCAGGCTGCCTGGGCCTGGGATGAAAAGTGTTTGCTTTGGGAAGGCAACGAAATCAGCATTTATTACCGTGGCCGTAAGCTGCGCATGGACCGCTTGGTACAACGCAAGGACACAGGCCATTGGTGGGTGCTGGACTATAAAAGCGCGGCGCAGCCGCACTTGGATCCGGCCTTGTGTGCACAATTGGCGACTTACTGCGCGGCCGTGCAATTGGCCTACCCCGGCCAGACGGTGCGCGCGGCATTTTTAAGTGCCACCGGGCAATTGATAGAGCCGGTCTCGCTTGGCGATGTGCCATGAACGGCGTGGAAAGTGGCTCCATTCCAATAGAGGAAATAGAGGAATGCGAGGTCGCCATCATCGGCGGCGGGCCGGCGGGCTTGATGGCGGCACAGGTCTTGTCGCAGGCGGGTATCCATGTACGTGTGTTTGATGCCATGGCCTCGGTAGGCCGCAAATTTTTACTGGCTGGGCGCGGTGGCCTGAACCTGACCCACGCCGAAGGTGCCGACGTATTTGCAGGCCGTTACGGGCAAAGGCGCCAAGCCATTAGCGCCGCGCTGGGCCTTATGGATGCGGCAGGTGTGCGCCGCTGGGCGCAGGATTTGGGAATTGACACCTTTGTCGGCTCCTCCGGGCGCGTGTTTCCTGCCGACATGAAGGCCGCGCCCTTGCTGCGTGCCTGGTTGCAGCGCTTGCGCCATCCGCAGTCGGGGGCGCCGGTGCAGTTTTCTATGCGTCACCGGTGGATCGGTTGGGACGATGGCGGACGTCTGCGTTTTATCAGTGCGCAGGGCGGGCGGCAGGTGCGCGCCAAGGCGCTGGTGCTGGCGCTGGGCGGCGGCAGTTGGAGGCGCTTGGGTTCGGATGGTGCCTGGGTGCCCTTACTGGCCGCGCGCGGCGTAGCCGTGGCGCCTTTGCTGCCCTCCAATTGCGGCTTTGATGTGGCAGGCGGTTGGAGTCCGTATTTTGCCGAGCGCTTTGCCGGCCAGCCTTTGAAGTCGGTGGCCATACGCATTCCTGGCGCGCCAGATAGCCCGCCGTTGTTTGACCGCAAAGGGGAGTTTGTGGCAACCGCAAGTGGCGTCGAAGGCAGCTTGGTGTATGCAGCTTCGGCCCTCTTGCGCGAGGCATTGGCGCGCCATGGCGAAGCGACGTTTTACCTGGACTTGCTGCCTGCTTTGTCCGCAGAGCGTGTGTTGGCCGAAGTGGCGCATCCGCGCGGTTCGCGCTCGCTGTCCAGCCATCTGAAAAGCCGTTTGCATTTGGACGGAATCAAGGCCGCTTTGTTGCGCGAATGTTTGGGCGCAGACGCTTTGGCGCAGCCTGGCGCCTTATCGGCTGCCATCAAAGCTTTGCCCATCCGTTTGCAGGCAGCGCGTCCCCTGGACGAGGCGATTAGCAGCGCGGGTGGGGTGCAGTTTGAAGTGCTGACGCCCGATTTGATGCTGGAGCACCTGCCGGGTGTTTTTTGCGCCGGAGAAATGCTCGATTGGGAGGCGCCCACCGGCGGCTATTTGCTCACCGCTTGCCTTGCCACGGGCCGCGCGGCAGCACAAGGCGTGATGCGCTATTTAGGTCAAAAGGGCGGATAAGGTTGACGAGCCTGACCCCGGCACTGGCTCCACAGTTAGGGCTGCTTGGTTCCCCACCTGACCCGGTTGGCCGCTTCACCATGCGGGGAGGCCCGTCAAGCTTCATTGTATCGGGTGGTTTTGCGTGGCGCTCGTGCATCTTGCTTGCTTCTGGTGCCATTGGCTGGCGGCGCTGGCAGCATCCGTCGGGCGGCATAATCACGGCGCTTGCATTGCAAGCCCCGCATCTTGGGCACTTCAGTGCCGCTAAGCGCATTGTTATCCCAGCCCGCATTTTCCTTAGATTTTCCCCATGCACCACATCATTGCGCAAATCGCGCAGGAAATCCGCGTCCGACCAGCGCAGGTAGAGGCGGCGGTGGCCCTGCTAGACGGCGGCGCCAGCGTGCCTTTTATTGCCCGCTACCGCAAAGAAGCCACCGATGGCTTGGACGATATCCAGTTGCGCGAACTCGAAGCGCGCCTGGCTTACTTGCGCGAATTGCAGCAACGCCGCGAAGTGGTACAGCGCGCCATTGAAGAGCAGGGCAAATGGACGCCGGCTTTGGCCGCATTGGTCCAAGCGGCCAGCACCAAGCAAGACCTGGAGGACATTTATCTGCCCTTCAAACTCAAGCGCCGTACCAAAGGCCAGTTAGCCTGCGAGGCGGGTTTGGAGCCCCTGGCTGACGCCTTGCTGGCCGACCATGGCCTGGTGCCGCAAGAGGCAGCCCTTGCCTACGTCATCCCCTGGCGCGAGCCTCAAGAAGGTGAAGACAAGTTGCCAGACTTTTCAAATGTGCTGGCCGTGCTCGATGGGGTGCGTGATTTACTCAGCGAACGCTGGGCCCAATTACCTGCCGTGGTGCAGGATTTGCGCGAATGGTTGTGGGACCAAGGCTTGCTGCGTGCGCGTTTGATTGCAGGCAAAGACCCGGCGAATGCGGACGTGGCCAAGTTTCGCGATTATTTTGAATATGACGAACCTTTGGCGCGTGTGCCCTCGCACCGGGCGCTGGCCGCCTTCCGAGGCCGGGCACTGGAGGCTCTGGATCTGAAATTAGTCAGTCCGGAGCTGCCTGATGCGGCGCCCAAAGCCGGCATGCCGTCTATGGCCGAGGCGCGCTTGGCGCTGCTTTTGCAAGTGCCTCACCAAGGGCGCGCAGCCGATGACTTCTTGCGCAAGTGCGTGTCCTGGACCTGGCGCGTCAAGCTGAGCCTGAGCCTGGAGCGCGATTTGTTTGCGCGACTGCGCGAAGACGCGGAAAAAGTAGCCATCAAAGTGTTTGCAGACAATGTGCGCGATCTGCTGCTGGCTGCGCCTGCGGGGCCGCGCGTGGTGATGGGGCTGGACCCGGGCATACGCACCGGTGTGAAAGTGGCCGTGGTCGATGCCACCGGCAAGCTGGTCGATACCGCCACGGTGTTTCCCCACGAGCCGCGCCGTGACTGGGACGGCGCGCTGCACACTTTGCGCGCGCTGTGCAGTCGGCACGGCGTCAGCCTGATTGCGATAGGCAACGGCACCGCCAGCCGCGAAACCGATGCCCTGGCGGCAGACTTGATCAAAGCCATGGCCCGGCCCGATATGCCACCCATGGACAAAATTGTGGTGAGCGAGGCCGGCGCTTCCGTCTATAGCGCGAGCGCTTACGCCAGCCAGGAAATGCCCGATGTCGATGTCAGCCTGCGCGGTGCGGCCAGTATTGCGCGCCGCTTGCAAGACCCGCTGGCCGAATTGGTGAAGATTGAGCCCAAGTCCATTGGTGTCGGGCAGTACCAGCATGACCTGAACCAAAGTGCCTTGGCACGCGCGCTCGATGCGGTGGTGGAAGATTGCGTGAATGCAGTAGGCGTGGACCTGAACACGGCCAGCGTGCCGCTGCTCTCACGCGTATCGGGCCTGTCCAACACGGTGGCGCGCGCCGTCGTGGCGCAGCGCGAGTCGCAAGGGGCTTTTGCCAGCCGCCAGCAGTTGTTACAGGTAAGCGGTTTGGGTGCCAAAACTTTTGAGCAATGCGCTGGTTTTCTGCGCATATGCAGCGGTGCCAATCCTTTGGACAACACCGGCATCCACCCCGAAAGCTACCCGGTGGTGCAGCGCATGTTGGAAAAAACCGGGCAGCCGGTGCAGGCGCTGATGGGGCGCAGTGACATGCTGCAAAGCCTGCGACCCGAACTGTTTGCCAGCGCGGGCGTGGGCATTATTACGGTGCGCGACATTTTTAAGGAATTAGAAAAACCGGGGCGCGATCCGCGGCCTGATTTCAAGGTGGCGCGCTTGGCCGAGGGGGTGAAAGACATCGGCGATTTGCGTGAAGGCATGGTGCTCGAAGGCACGGTCAGTAATGTGGCAGCCTTTGGCGCATTTGTTGACTTGGGCGTGCACCAGGACGGTTTGGTGCATGTCAGCCAAATGAGCCAGAAATTTGTGGCCGATGCACGCGAGGTGGTGAAAACCGGCGCAATCGTGAAGGTGCAGGTGCTGGAGGTCGATGTGGCGCGCAAACGCATCAGCCTGAGCATGCGTTTGGGCGATGCGCCGCGCGCGCAAACCGGTTCGCACCAGGGCCAGGGTGCCGGGCAGCGTGGCGGCTACAAACTACCGCCAACGCGCGAAGCAGCGCCCCAAGGCGCGATGGCCGCCGCTCTGTCGCAATTGCAAGGCCTACGAAAATAAGGCCATGCGCGCCTTACATATCTATGCCGGAAAGACGGCCCTGGCCGAGTTGGCCCGCCAGGGTTTGCGGCCGTCCCGCGTGCGGGTCATACCGGCTGCGGCTGGTGGGCCCAAGGGCTTGATTTTGGGTCCCTTGGACCGCTTTATTTTTGGTCAATGGTTAGCCCAAAGTGCCCAACCGGTGCACCTGGTGGGTGCTTCGATTGGCGCCTGGCGCATGGCCACCGCGTGTTTGACAGACCCGGTGCCCGCTCTGGAGCGCCTGGAGCGCGACTACATCGCCCAACACTATGCATTAGCACCGGGGCAAAAGCGCGTGCCTGCTTCCTTAGTTAGCCAGCAGTTTCGAGACAATTTGGACTTGTTTTATGGGGGCCGGATTCAGGAGCTTTTGACGCATCCGCGCTACCGCTTGCATGTCCTGGCCTCGCGCGGGCGCGGACTTTTGCAGCGCGAACACCCCTTTTTAACCCCGCTGGGCTATGCCTTGGCGATTGCGTCTAACGCGCTGGATCGCCGCTTGCTGGGCCTGTCGCTCGAGCGGGTAGTTTTTTCCTCGCAGCCAGGCCACTTGCCCTTTGCCAGCACCGACTTTCGCACCCGTGCGGTGCCGCTGGGGGAAGACAACTTTATGCAGGCTTTGCAAGCGAGTTGCTCGATTCCCTTTTTCTTGCAAGCGGTGCACGGTATTGAAGGCGCACCGCCCGGCGCCTACTGGGATGGCGGCATCACCGATTACCACTTGCACCTGAACTACAGCGGCGCAGCCAGCGATGGAGCCTGGGGTGCCGGGCAGGGGCTGGTTTTGTACCCGCATTTCCAAAAAGCCGTGGTACCCGGATGGCTAGACAAGCCCTGGAAATGGCGCCATGCCAGCAGCGCGTTTTTAGACTCCATGGTGGTGTTAGCGCCTAACCCCGAGTGGGTGCTCACCTTGCCCAACGGCAAATTGCCCGACCGCAATGACTTCACCCACTACGGCAATGACCTGGCAGGCCGCATGCAGGCCTGGAATGGCGCAACGTCAGCCGCCCGGCAAATGGCCGATGAGTTTGCGCAATGGTTAGAGCGCCCTGATATGGCGCAGGTCTCGCCCTTGTAGGCGTTGATTGCCGCCCGGATTTCGCAGTGAGCCTCCAAGCCAGCTAAGCGAGGCGGCTTAGGTAATGCAGCTTTCAGGCGGCGGAGGCGAGAAAATATTCCACTGTCCGCAGCCCGGCGATGGTCAGCAGCAACGAGCCCAGTAAATGTAGTGCGGCAGTACCCAGCGCCAGCGCATAGCGACCCTGGCCCAGCATGGCGACTACTTCGGCGGAGAAGCTGGAGAAGGTGGTTAACGCGCCCAAAAATCCGGTGATCAGGGCCATGCGCCAGGCCGGGTCTAGCTCGGGCATGGCTTGGAACAAGGCGACCGCCACACCGACCAGGTAGCCGCCAATCAGGTTGGCGGCCAAGGTGCCTAGGGGTAGGGCGGTGCCCGGCAGTATGCTAGGGTTCAGCCAGAGGCCGAGTTGCCAACGCGCCAGGGCACCTGCACAGGCGCCTAGGCAAATGGGGATGGCGGGGTTCATGGCGCTATTGTGGCGCAGCGGCGCGGTATCACTGGGGCTTAAGGCGCATCCTCGCCCGCCAGGTTTTTGCCATTGACGCGCAAACCCGCCTCCGATAGTTTGGCCGCCTGCGCCGGCTTGATGCCTTTGACGCGGCGCAGCAGGTCTGCCCAGTCTTTAAACAAGCCTTGCGCCCGGGCCTCGAGGATGCGGGCGGTACTGGCCGGGCCCAGGCCTTTAACGCTGTCGAGCTCGGCCTCGGTGGCCTGGTTGACTTCGGTGGCTAGGCACATGCTGAGGCAGGCCGAACCCAGCCACAGGGCGCTGGCGCGCAAGCTGAAGGCCAGGGCGCTGCGCATGGGCTTACTGCGTTTGCGCCAGCCACTGCACGTAGCGCGACACACCGGTTTGCACATCGGCAAAGCGGTACGTGCATCCTGCGTCGCGCAAGGCGCTCAAGTCTGCTTCGGTAAAGCACTGGTATTTGCCGCGCAAAGCATCCGGGAAGGCGATGTACTGCAACAAGCCTTGGGCCACGATGTCTTGCAAGGTCATGGGCGCATGGCCCTCCTGCGCGCGCAAGGTATTCACGACGGCGCAGGCCACCTCGTTAAAGCTTTGCGCCCGCCCGGAGCCGAGGTTAAAAATACCGTTTTTCTCGGGATGGTCAAAGAACCAGAGATTGACGGCGACCACATCGTCGACAAACACAAAGTCACGCATTTGCTCGCCCGCCGCATAGCCGCCGTAGTCGGCGAATAATTTCACAGCGCCTTCTTTTTTGAATTGGTGAAACTGGTGGTAGGCCACGCTGGCCATGCGGCCTTTGTGTTGCTCATGCGGGCCATACACATTGAAGTAGCGAAACCCGGCCACCTGCGCTGTGGC
>CANNEW010000138.1 GCA_947503685.1 Comamonadaceae bacterium
ATCATCTTGGGCGCCAACGACGTGGTCAACCCGGCAGCCATGATCAAGGGCAGCGCCATTTACGGCATGCCGATTCTGGAAGCCTACAAAGCCAAAACCATCATCGTCAACAAACGCTCTATGGCAGCAGGTTATGCCGGCCTAGACAATGAGTTGTTCTACATGGACAAAACCATGATGGTGTTTGGCGATGCCAAGAAGGTGGTGGAAGACATGGTCAAGGCGGTGGAGTAATCCAGACGGCTTTGTAAATACTACGCCTGAAAGCCGCTATTTGCTAAGCCCAAAGGGGTGGCGAGGCATAGGGCTTGGGGCGAGTGCTTGAGACGCCAGAGGAATGTGATTTTTGCCCTATCGGACCATCAAGCTTTGGCGACTTGCGCCGATATATTCCAATGTAGGCCCATGAATGCAGCTCGCAAGGAACGGGGCTGCCCCGGCAGCGGCGCGAATACCGACTAGTGCGTGCCCTCACCCCGCAACCAACTGACACTACATGAAAAAATTTGCTTGGACACTGCTGGTAAGCATCTCTTTTTGCTTCCTCAGCGCTTGTGGAGGCGGGGGAGGTGGTGATGCCAGCCCAAGTTCGTCCGGAACGGGAAGCGGCACCACGCCACCTGCCACGGGGACCCCAACTCCACCTGCGACAGGCGGCAATACGCCAGCTGTGTTACTTGGCCTATTTTTAGATTCGGCTGTTGTAAACATCAAGTATAAAACTGCGACCCAGTCGGGGACTACTACTGCACTAGGGCAATTTAATTATGTGGCCGGTGAAACCGTCACTTTTAACGTTGGCAGCGTGACCTTACCGCCTACTCTCGCCGCTGCGACCATTACCCCTATGAGTCTGGCTAACACCACCGATATGGGCAATAACACCGTGCTCAATCTCCTGGTGTTTCTGCAAAGCCTGGACGACGATGGCATCCCAGGTAACGGTATCAAAATTCCGGATACAGCAAACGCTGCCGCCACAACAAGCATAGACTTCAATGTATCACCCGCGGCATTTCGCACCAATCCGGTTTTCACCACCTTGGTAGCTAACAACTCGGGCTCTGTCACGAAGACGCCCATAACGACGGCAATAGCGCTTGCCCATTTCGTTGACACTTTGGCCGCGAACAATATCGTCGTGCCAGACCCTCGCCCCAGCGCCAAAATTGCAACTGTCGCTGAGACCAAAGTAGGCAATTCAATTGTGCTGGACGGCTCAGCGAGCACAGATCCAAAATCCGCTTCACTAAGCTACAACTGGACACTCATCGTGCCCAAGGGCAGTCGAGCGACATTATCCAAGGCCAAGGAGGCCAAGCCAAGCTTCTCCATCGACGTTTCGGGTGACTATGTCGTGAGCCTGGTCGTAGACAACGGCGCGCTGACTAATTCCAGCAAGCTCACCGTGAAGGGTAACGACAATGTTTTTGGAAGTTCCAATTTATACCTTTACGGTAAAGGCACCAGCAACTATCTCCAGACGGTCTACATCGGCTGCCTTACCTGCGATGCGAGTCAGCCCGATTCCATATGCAGCGCAGACCCCGCAAGTGCCTACGGCATTACATCGAGCGCCAGTAGCATTTGGGATGTCAACTCGGTGTACGGCAATCCCGACGGCCCCCACAGCCCCTGGGACTTTCCGGGCTATGCAGCAACAACACCATTGGTGTATTACGAACAGTTAGCTTTTAATGCCGAGGCCGATGCTATCGCGCTGTTTTCGGTGGATAAAGATATACGAGATTTGTTTGAAAAAATATCTGGCGGGTCAACAAAGACTGACCCGCGAACCGTTGCTTACCTAGAAACACTCTTTGCAACACCAAGCGCACGCCCAGGCGATGTATTGACGGCCCTCTGCGGCTCTGGCGTAAGCCTAAGCGCTGGGATCGGTGCAATTCAGGCAGTGAAGAAAAAACAGCGCTAAGTTCCCAGCAAACGCCGCAGCTACTTCAACCACCCCCGCTTGCGGAAATACCACATAGGCACCAGCGCGCTGCCTATCATCAAGGCGACGGTGTAAGGGTAGCTCCAGGCGCCTAAAAACTCCAGCTCCGGGAATTTCAGATTCATGCCATAGACACTCGCGATCAAAGTCGGCGGCAACAGCGCCACACTGGCTACCGAAAATATTTTAATGATTTTGTTCTGATTGATATTGATGAAACCGACGGTGGCGTCCATCAAGAAGTTAATCTTGTCAAACAAAAACGCAGTGTGACTGTCCAGCGAGTCAATGTCGCGGAGAATCTGGCGCGCATCTTCAAACTGCTCGGCATTGAGCATTTTGGAGCGCATCATGAAGCTGACGGCGCGGCGGGTGTCCATCACGTTGCGGCGGATGCGTCCGCTCATATCCTCGTGGCGAGCGATCGCAGCCAGCGCCTCGCCAGCGATTTCATCGGTCACATTGCCGGCCAGCACTTTGCGGCTGACGTTTTCCAGATCGTCGTAAATACCTTCAAGCGTGTCGGCCGAATATTCGGCGTCGGCATCAAACAATTTGAGCAACACTTCTTTGGCGTCTTCAATCAGCCCCGGCGCGCGGCGCGCGCGCATACGCAGCAGACGGAAAACCGGTATGTCCTCGTCGTGGATAGAGAACAAGACGCCTTTGCTCTTGAGGCTGTCGTTGACCAGATTCAGGATAAACGCCGCACGCACCGTGCGTGGCTCATCCTCGTCAGCGATTAAGAAGTCACTGCGGATATGCAGTTCGCCGTTGTCTTCGGTGTAGAAGCGGGCGGATTCCTCAATGTCCTCGTCCATCGCGTCTTCGGGGATGGACAAGCCGTAGTACTGCTTGATCCAGCGCTTTTCTTCGACGGTGGGAGATTCCAAATCCACCCAGATGGGCAGGAATTTGGAGAGTTCTTCCAGGGATTCGATTTCTTCCTGGAATAGGCGGCCGTTGGCCAGGGTAAAAATATTGAGCATGGCAAATGGTTGAAGGCCGGGGCCTACGGTTCGAGGGTGCAGCGGGGATACGGCAGCTTTCGAACGACAGGGCCTACTGGCCTACACCATCCGAAAGCTACCAACTAGGGTAGTGTTCCAAGAATGCTCTCCAAAGTGGCAATCCAAGGATTATCGCACTGCAGCACCCGGGTTCGCGAAGGCTTTACAGGGTGCCAGTGCAGCATGCCGCCACCTACCTTCAACGCCAAACCCCAGGCCGCGTCAGCCCATTGAAAAAGCTTTTGCTTTTTTCCAGAAACAAGCGCATAGTGAGGTCGGGAGTTCCGCGAAATAGGTAATCTTTGCGGAATTGGACTGGCGACCGCCAGGTCGCCGGATGTGTAGCAAGCAACTGGAGGCTATTTATGAATTTGACAATCAGCGGCCATCATCTGGAAGTAACGCCGGCCCTGCGAAGTTACGTGACCGAAAAATTGGAGCGCATCACGCGCCACTTTGATCAGGTCGTGGACGTAAAAGTATTGCTCACAGTAGAAAAGCAAAAGGAAAAAGAGCGCAGGCAACGCGCCGAATGCAATATCCATGTCAAAGGCAACGATATGTTTGCGCAAAGCTCCCATGAAGACCTGTATGCCGCAGTCGACGATTTGGTAGACAAGCTTGATCGGCAAGTGGGACGCCACAAACAGCGCATCCAAGACCACCACCACGCCGCACCAAAACGCCTGATGTAGCCCGTCCAGTCTTGAAAAGTGAAGCAAACCGCCACCCACCAGTGGCGGTTTTTTTGTGGGCATAATCCGCAACACTATGAACCGACTGGCCGCCCTCTTACCCCCATCGCATGTACTGTCGCAGGTAGACGTTACCAGTAAAAAACGCGCGTTTGAAGAGGCCGGGCTGCTATTTGAGAGCCTGCACGGCCTGAGCCGGGCGCTGGTGACCGACAGCCTGTTTTCGCGCGAACGCCTTGGCTCCACCGGCCTGGGTCATGGCGTGGCGATTCCGCACGGACGGATTAAAGGCCTGAAGTCGCCCATGGCAGCGGTGTTTCAACTGGCCCGCCCGATCGGCTTTGACGCGCCGGACGATGAGGCGGTGAGCCTGATGATTTTTTTGCTGGTGCCCGAGGCTGCCACCCAGCGGCACCTGGAAATTCTGTCCGAGATTGCCGAACTGCTCAGCGACGCCGATATGCGCAAGCGCCTAACCAGTACCACCGACGCCACTGCGCTGCACAGCCTGCTGGCCAACTGGCGCTCGGCCGAAGTCCACTAGCGGCTGAACCCCACAGCAGCGGCCACGCACCGGAATCTACGCTGTGAAACCCAACGCCATCAGTGCCGACGTCCTTTTCGAGGCCTTACGCAGCCGCTTGCAATGGCAGTGGGTCGCGGGCTTAGGGGCCTCTGAGCGGCGCTTTGACGAAGTCGCGGTGCGCGCCGCCCGCTCGGGCGCCGACCTGGTGGGTTACCTCAATTACATCCATCCTTACCGAGTGCAGATTTTGGGCGAGCGCGAAATTGCCTACATCGCCAATGCCAGCGAAGAAGACAGCACCCGGCGCATCCAGCGCATCGTGACCTTGGAGCCGCCGGTATTGGTGCTGGCCGATGGCCAGATAGCGCCGCCTGGCCTTTTGCGCATGTGCGAGGAAGCGCAAATCCCGATGTTTGCGGCGCAAGCCTCCTCGGCCTTTGTGATTGATGTGCTGCGCGCGTATTTGTCCAAGCACTTTGCGGATCGGGTGTCCATGCACGGCGTATTCATGGACATTCTGGGGCTGGGCGTTTTGATTACCGGCGAATCGGGCCTGGGCAAGAGTGAGCTGGGACTAGAGCTGATTTCGCGCGGCAACGGCTTGGTGGCTGACGACTCGGTGGACCTGTACCGTATCAACCAGGCTACGATTGAAGGGCGTTGCCCGGACTTGTTGCAAAACCTGTTGGAAGTGCGCGGCATCGGCCTCTTGGACATACGCGCCATTTTTGGCGAAACGGCGGTGCGCCGAAAAATGCGCCTCAAACTCATCGTGCACCTGGTGCGCAAAGAAACTCTGGAGCGCGATTACGAGCGCATGCCGCACGAGCCCTTGACACAGGATGTGATTGGCATCCCGGTACGCAAAGTGGTGATTCAGGTGGTGGCCGGGCGCAATATCGCGGTGCTAGTGGAAGCAGCGGTGCGCAACACGATTTTGCAATTGCGTGGCATCGACACCTACCAGGAATTTGTGGATCGCCAGCGCCGGGCCATGGAATACGGTCCCTAAGACCGCGTCTTCAGCTGTAGCGCTTGCTGCGCAGGTTCTGGCGCATCTCACTCAGCAAGGGCTGCAAGGTGTTGCTGCCGATGCGCAAGGCCACCGCGGTGGCCAGGATGTCAACAATCATTAAGTGCAAAAGACGCGAAACCATGGGGCTGTATTTGTCAAAGCCTTCCGGGTGGTCAGCATTGAGGTGAATATGGCCGGCCCTGGCCAGTGGCGAGCCGCTGGCGGTGATCACAATCGTGGTGGCGCCGTTTTTACGCGCGATGTCACAGGCGTCCATCAGGTCGCGGGTACGGCCTGAATTGCTGATCACGACGACGCAGTCGCCCGAGCGCAGCACCGAGGCGCACATCACCTGCATATGGCCGTCGCTATACGCCGCAGTATTGACGCCTAAGCGGAAAAATTTGTGCTGCCCGTCCTGGGCCACGATGCCCGAATTGCCTACCCCGAAAAACGGCACCTGCCGCCCTTGGCGATAGGCCTCCATCAAGGCATTCACCGCGCGGTCCATGGCCAAGGTGCTGGCCTCATTGCGGTATTTCAAAAACGCCGCCACCGTGTTGTCGATGACCTTGACCATGACGTCGCCGATTTTGTCGTCTGCATCCACGCTGCGGTGGATAAAGGGCACGCCCTCATTGACGGTTCCCGCCAGCTTGCGCTTGAAATCAGCCAGCCCGTCGTAGCCCACGCTGCGGCAAAATCGCACGACCGTGGGCTTGCTGACATGCGCGCGCTCGGCCAGTTCGCTGACGGGCAATTTGGCAAAAGCGCGCGGATCGCTCAAACAAAGCTTGCCCACGCGTTGCTCGGCAGGCGCCAATGAAGGCAGCGAAGCGGTGATGCGATCCAACATTTTTTTCTCCTTTGCGCCGGCCCGGGCTGCGCCAGGCTAGTTCTCTTCGTCCCAGCAAAAACCGTCACGGGCGATCATGGCGCTCGACGCACTAGGACCCCAGGTGCCGCAAGCATAAAGGCGCGGCCCTTGCGGCTCGCCGGCCCAATGCTTGATGAGGGGCTCCACCCAGCGCCAGGCCTCTTCTTGCTCGTCGCTGCGCACAAACAGGTTCAGACGCCCGTCGATGACGTCCAGCAGTAATCGCTCGTACGCGCCCACACGCTGCGAGCCAAAGCGCTTGGCAAAGTCCAGGTCCAGCTGTACCGGCGCCAGGGCGTTCGCCGCTTTGGCACCGCGCATATCTTGGCCCTGGGCCAGCAAATGCAGTTCCAGCCCGTCTTTGGGTTGCAAATTGATCACCAATTGGTTGCCGGCGTTGGCACCGGAACGGAAGATGGCATGCGGTGTGGGCCGGAAATTGACGACGATGCGCGCATCGCGCCCGGCCAGGCGTTTACCGGTGCGTATGTAAAAAGGCACGCCGGCCCAGCGCCAGTTGGCAATTTCGGTACGCAGGGCCACAAAAGTTTCTGTATTGCTCTGCGGGTCCACGCCTTTTTCTTCGCGGTAGCCCAGCGCAGCACTGCCGGCGCTGATGCCGGCCGCATACTGGCCACGCACCACGTCACTCGTTAGGCTTTCGGTCGTCCAGGGCTTCAGGGAGCGCAGCACCTTGAGTTTTTCATCGCGGATGGCGTCGGCATGCGCATTAATCGGCGGCTCCATGCCGATGGCACACAGCAGTTGCAGTGCATGGTTTTGCACCATATCGCGCATTGCGCCGGTGGTTTCGTAAAACGCGCCCCGACTTTCCACGCCAATCTCTTCGGCAATGGTGATCTGAATATTGGCGATGTGCTCGCGCCGCCATAGGGGCTCGAACAAGGCATTGCCGAAGCGCAGGGCAAACAGGTTTTGCACTGCGGGCTTACCAAGGTAATGGTCGATGCGGAAAACCTGCTTTTCTTCGAAAAAGCGGCGCACCGCCTGGTTGATCGCGCGGTTGGAGGCCAAGTCGTGGCCCAAGGGTTTTTCCAGTACCACACGGGTTTGCGGGGTGTTCAAGCCGGCGGCGGCCAGCTGCTCGCAAACCACGGTGAATAACGTGGGCGCCGTGGCCACGTACATGACCACCGTCTGCGCATTGCGCTCGCGCAGCAGGGCGGCCAGGGCGGCATAGTCCTCAGGGCGGGACAAGTCCATGCGT
>CANNEW010000139.1 GCA_947503685.1 Comamonadaceae bacterium
GGGCTGCCGTCGCTGGCTAGTGGTCAAGCGCCATACGGTGACGCACGACATCGAATCGGTCGTTCCCGCCGAGCAAAGGAGCGTGGCATGACCAAACCGCAAACAGCCCAAGGCGGCAAGCAGCGCCTGCCCAGCGGTGGCCGCATAGACCGCAGCCAAGCGCTGACCTTCACCCTGGACGGCTCACCCTACCAAGGCTTTGCCGGCGACACCCTGGCCTCTACCCTGCTGGCGCACAACGTGCATTTGGTCGGCCGGTCTTTTAAATACCACCGGCCTCGCGGCATTTTGAGCTCGGGCGTGGAAGAGCCTAATGCCTTGTTCACCCTGGGCGACGGCGGCACGCGCGAGCCCAATATCGCCGCCACCACCACCGAGTTGGAGCAAGGCCTGCGCGCGCGCACGCAAAACGCCTGGCCCTCGGTCAGCCTGGATTTCATGGCCATCAACTCCTTGCTTTCGCCGGTGTTTGTGGCTGGGTTTTATTACAAAACTTTTATGGGCCCGACGCGCAAGGCCTGGATGTTTTACGAGCACTTCATCCGCAAAGCCGCAGGCCTGGGCGCCTCGGTGGCAGACTTTGATATCCACCGCTACGACTACCACAACGACTTTGTCGATGTGCTGGTGATCGGCTCGGGCGCCGCCGGTTTGGCCGCTGCGCTGCAAGCGGCACGCGCCGGTGCCGATGTGATGCTGGTCGAGCAAGACTTTGAACTCGGCGGGGCCTTGCTCAACTGCCCCGCTAGCAGCGCCCAAGCGCAGTGGCTGGCGCATATGCTGCAAGAAATCAAGGCGACGGGCCGGGTACGGCTGTTGACCCGCAGCACTGCTTTTGGTATCTACGATGGCAATACCGTGGGCGTGATAGAGCGCAGCGCACCCGGCGTGGCTGACCCCGCCCATGGTCTGCCGCGCCAGCGCATGCGCACCGTGCGCGCCAACGCCATCGTCATGGCCTGCGGCGCTATTGAACGTCCTTTGGTATTTGGCGGCAATGACAAACCGGCGGTCTCGTCATGGCCTGCGGCGCTATCGAACGTCCTTTGGTATTTGGCGGCAATGACAAACCGGCGGTCATGCTCAGCAGCGCGGTAGGCGCTTATGTCAACCGCTATGCAGTGGCACCAGGCCGGCGCGCGCTGTTTTGCGTGAACAACGACGCCGCTTATGCCGACGCTATTTCCCTGGCCCAGTCCGGTGCGCAGGTGCAGTTGGTCGATCTGCGGCCCACCACAGCCCCGGCCTTGCTGGGCGCGGCCAATAGTGTGGGCATCACTGTCCACCATGGCAGCGCGGTCACGCAAGTGCGTGGATTTCAGCGTGCCAATACCGCACGCATCGAAGGCTTTGACAGCAACACAGGCCGGATCATGGGCGGCGCCGCGCACCATGAGGTAGACCTGGTCGCCATGTCTGGCGGTTGGACGCCCACGGTACACCTCAGCTCGCACCGCAACGTCAAGCCGGTGTACCGCAGCGATATTGCCAGCTTTGTGCCTGGCGCTTTTGACCGCGCACAATTTGGCGCAGGCAGCATGGTGGGCGAACAAAGCTGGGATGGCGCCATCGCCTCGGGCTGGGCGGCGGGCTCGCAAGCGGCCGGCGTGCTCAGCCTGCAAAGCGCCGGCGATGCACCCACGCTGCAAGACGGCTTTGGCATGGCCTTTGTGCCGGCCGGACCGCTGCGCTCAGACACGTCTGGCGGCAAATCATTTGTGGATTTCCAGCACGATGTCACCGTCGATGATGTGCAACTGGCGCATCGCGAAGGCTATGTGTCGGTGGAACACCTCAAGCGCTACACCACACTGGGCATGGGTACGGACCAGGGTAAGACCTCCAACCTCAATGGCATGGGCGTCATGGCCACGGCGCGCGGCCTGGACGTGTCCCTGGCCGGCACCACCACTTTCCGCCCACCCTACACACCGGCGGCGCTGGGCGCGCTGGCCGGGCGCAATGTGCGCGGCCACTTTCAACCTGAACGCCTGACGGCCATGCACGACTGGCATATGGCTAACGGCGGCGTCAAGTTGGAAGCAGGCTACTGGCTGCGCCCGCTTTGGTACCGCACGCATGGCGCCACCTTGTCCGCGGCCTACAAAGTCGAGATGGAGTTTGTGCGTGAAAACGTAGGCATTGCCGATACCTCCACCCTGGGCAAAATCGACGTACAAGGCCCGGACGCTGCCGCGTTTTTAGACCGCGTCTATGTCAATGGCTATTCCAAGCTGGCCGTAGGCAAAGCGCGCTACGGCTTTATGTTGCGCGAGGACGGTATCGTCATGGACGACGGCACCACCACGCGCGTCAGCGAAACCCAGTTTTTCATGACCACCACCACCGCGCAAGCGGCCAAGGTGATGAGCCATCTGGAATTTTTGCTGCAAGTGGTCTGGCCCGAGTTGCGCGTGACCGTGGCATCCGTCACCGACCAATGGGCGGCCATGAGTATTGCCGGTCCGCGCACGCGCGACGTACTGCAAGCGGCGTTCCCGCACCTGGACTTTGCCGACGCCGCCCTGCCCTTTATGGGCCTCTTGGATACCCAAGGCAAAGCCCCGTTGGCGGGCGTGGCGCTGCGCATACTGCGCCTGACTTTCTCGGGTGAACTGGCTTACGAAATCTTTGTGCCCACGCACCACGGTCTCGCGGTGTGGGAGCATCTGATGGAAGCGGGAAAGCCTTGGCAACTGCGGCCCTACGGCCTAGAAGCGCTGGGTTCGCTGCGTATCGAAAAAGGCCATGTCGTGGGCTCGGAGATGGATGGTCGCACCACCTTGGGCGATATGGGCGCGGGCCGCATGGCCAGCCAGAGCAAAGACTTTTGGGGCAAGGCGCTCAGCCACAGCCCGCATTTACAAAAGCCGGACCGGCCTAGCCTGGTCGGGCTGGAAGCGGTGGACCCAGCGCAGCCGCCGAGCAATGGCTCTATTTTGTTTTTTGCCGATGATGCAATAAGCGGCCACGGGCGTGGCCATGTCACCTCCACCACCTTTAGCAAAACTGTGGGCAAGGCCATCGCCCTGGGCCTGCTGCAAGGCGGCACCGCGCATGTGGGCCAGGAAGTGGTGGCGGCATCACCTGCTACCGGCCGGCAATACCGGCTGCGCGTGGTCGAGCCCTGCTTTATCGACCCGCAAGGAGTGCGTTACCGTGTCTAATTTCACCACAGCCCCCACCACCCGCAGCCAGCCTACGCGCAGCGGCCAGTTACAAGTGCACTTGCGCGTACAAAAGCTCTCCAACCTGACGCAAATCAGCACCTGGTCCAGCAGCATAGGTGCGCTCAGCAGCGCGCTGCACCGCGCCCTGGACTGCGATCCTCCGCTGCACACCGGCCAATTGGTAGCTTGCGCGCTGGGCACTTTGATGCGCAGCGGTCCGTTTGAGTTTTTGTTGGTGGGTGACGCCAACCAAGCCCCTAGCGATCGGGTCGCCCTGCTGCGCCAGCACATCAGTTCCGATCTTGGTGCCGTGCTGGATCTGAGCCACGCCCGCGTACGCGTGAGCGTGCATGGCGAAAAAGCGGTGGACGCCCTGTCCAAACTCTACGCCCTGGACTTTAGACCCGCCGCCTTTGACAAGGGCAACTTCGCCCTCACCGGCCACCACCACATACCCTGCTTGCTGCATCGCCTGGACGTACAGCATTTCCATGCCTATTACTTCACCACCTATGCGCGCGGGCAGATCGAGGCCCTGGCCGATGCGGCGCTGGAGTTTGGGGTGGATTTGACGCAGGTGGGCTAGGCCTTAGCAGATTGCTGCGTTTGTGCAAGTGCAGACTCCAGTCCAAATGAACACCCTAGCCACGCCGATGCTGGACCCGCGCGACGCCCTGGTATCGGGCATACGCTTGTGAGGTGGACTCCGTTAATGATCGCGGCACTACGTTTCTTCCTGGTATTTGCCTGTGCTAGCGCGGCCCTGTCTATCGGCGTGAGTGCGATCGCGGCGCATGGGCTGCTACTTACGGCGCAGGATGCGCAAGCGCTGGCCTGGGCGCTGGACTTGCAGCGTTTTCATGCGCTGGCTTTGCTGGTGTTGGTGGTGCTGGCACGACAAGGCGGGCCCAATACTTGGACGATGGTGGCCGGCGCCTTGTTTGTTGCGGGCACTCTACTCTTTAGCCTCAATATCGAGCTGCGCTTGTTGTACAGCATCGAGTACTTGCGCCCCCTGGTGCCTTCCGGTGGCCTGTGCCTTACGGTGGCATGGCCTGGATGGCCGGCTGGGTGGCGCTGGCGATAGGCGGCTGGCGCATACACCAAGGCCACCGCGCCTAAGCTACTGCGTTTGGCGGCATTGCATGCAGGCTTTTTACAGCGACCAGTTTGTGCTGCCCCTGCCCCAGGGGCACCGCTTCCCCATGGCCAAGTACGCCATGCTGCGCGATGCGCTGGCGGCGCATTTGCCGGGCATCCAGCTACTGCAAGCGCCGCGCGCCAGTGATGCCGAACTGCTGCGGGTGCATGCGCCGGACTATGTGCGCGGTATTGCCGATGGCAGCGTGCCGCCAGCGGTGATGCGCGAGATTGGCTTTCCCTGGAGTGAAGCTATGGCCGAGCGAGCGCGCCGTTCGGTGGGCGCTACCGTAGCCGCTGCGCGCTCCGCCCTGCGCCAAGGCATTGGCGCCAATCTGGCCGGTGGCACGCACCACGCCTATGCAGACAAGGGCGGCGGTTTTTGCGTATTCAATGACGTGGCTGTGGCCGCGCGCGTACTGCAAGCCCAAACCCAGCGCGAGGGCCGCAAACTACAAGTGGCGGTGATCGACCTGGACGTACACCAGGGCAATGGCACGGCGCGGATTCTTCAGGGGGATGAAAGTGTTTTCACCCTTTCTTTGCACGGCGAAAAGAATTTTCCGTTTCGCAAAGAGGCTAGCGATCTGGATGTGGGTCTGCCCGATGCAACCGGCGATGCAGACTACCTGGCCGCACTGGACGCCGCACTGCTGGAATTGGACCAACGCTGCAAGCCACAACTGGTGTTTTTTCTGGCCGGGGCCGATCCGCATGAAGACGACCGGCTAGGGCGGCTCAAGCTAACTTTCGATGGCATGCAGGCGCGCGACCAGTGCGTGTTCGATTGGTGCCTGCAAAGGCGTATCCCCCTGGTGCTGCTCATGGCCGGGGGCTATGGCTCACCCATTGAAGCCACGCTGCAGGTGCAGCTCAATACCTACCGCTTGGCTTATGCGCATTGGCAGCGCTGGCAAATGCGCAGCCCAATGACGCAAAACTAAGGGTAGCCGGACGTTTGTTTCCTTCAGGGGGTATGGGGCGCGGGAAACAAGTCGTCTATTCGGTCGGTCTGGTGATACACCCATAGGCCCACGTATTCATGGACTGCCGACTCGATATTGCCCAGTGCCGTACCCGCAGTGCGCGGCACGTACCACTGACGGTCTTTGCCGGTGGACTTGAAGGCCACCGGGTAGGCAATCACATCAAAGCCGGCTTTGCGAAACAGGCCAACCGAGCGTGGCATGTGCGCGGCTGAGGTGACCAGCAACCATTTTTCACCTGGCTTGGGGTGCACCAGGTCGCGGGTAAAAATGGCGTTTTCATAGGTGTTGCGCGAAGCTTCTTCGTAGAGCACTTGCCCACGATCGATGGCGGCGTCACGCCACAAGGGGCGCACTTTGTCACTTTCCTTAAATGGACCAGGGTTCAAGGCGCCGCTGCCGCCGGTCAAGACCAAGCGGGCCTGGGGGTAGCGCCGCAAAAGGCTGATCGGGGCCAGCACGCGCTCGACATCTTCATTGAAGCTGAGATGGCCCTGCCCCCCGCTCACGACCTCGTCCACCGCGCCGCCCAAAACAATAATGCCATCGACTTTTTCCGGGAGTTGTGTCGGTACTGGAAAGCGGGTTTCTAAGGGAACGAGTAATTCATTACCGACGGGAAAAACCAACAGAAACAACAAAATGCCCAACAATAGCTGGATTAGCCGCAAGGACCCATTGCGCTTGCCACTTTGCGGCCAAAAAGTCAGCGCAAAACCCAGTCCCACCAGCATATGCACCGGCGACACCAGGAAGCCGGCAATTTTGGAAATTTCAAAAAACATCATTGACTCCCTGACTGAACGAAACCCTGAAAGCCACGGTAGTGACCGCTGGTATTTTGACCAATTCGTTCGCTATTTTTATTAGAAACGCGTTTGAGTGTAAAGATACTTACAAATTCGGTTACCAGGCTGCCAAGGACGAGGAGCTTTCCTCGCATTCGCTGAATTTCTCACCCAGGGTTTGCAAGCGGGAAAATCCCGATAGGCTAAGGCCTACCCCAAGGCTATAGTTGTCTGCACCGGTTGCGCTTTGACCGATTCTGCAAGGACTGCCCATGCCCACCACCCGCCCGATCCGTAGCACCATGATGCCGGTACACCTGTCGCTTAACCATTTTTTGGAGCGCGCAGGACAATTGTTTGCCAGCAATGAAATCGTCTCGCGCTTGCCCGACAAGTCGCTGCGTCGCCATAGCTACGGCGCCTTCTATGCGCGGACCCGCCAGTTGGCGCAGGCCCTGCTGGATCTGGGCTTGCAGCCCGGCGACCGGGTGGCGACACTGAGCTGGAACCACCATGCGCATTTGGAGTGCTATTTCGGCATACCCGCAGCCGGGGGCGTGATGCATACCCTGAATTTGCGTCTGGCGCCCGAGGAAATCGCCTGGATCGCCAATGACGCCAAGGACCGCTTTTTGATCGTGGACGATGTACTGCTGCCTTTGCTGGCGCAGTTCCAAGGCCAACGCCATTTTGAAAAAATTATCGTCTTTCCCTTTTCCGGCGCGCCGGTGCAAGCGCCCTTTTTCGACTATGGTGCAAGCGCCCTTTTTCGACTATGAGGCCCTGCTGGAGCGGGCCGATGGCGAACGGTTTCAGTATGTAGCGCACCATGAGGACGACGCAGTGTCCATGTGCTACACCTCGGGCACCACCGGCAAGCCCAAGGGCGTGGTTTATTCGCACCGCTCCACGGTGCTACACACATTGGTGGGCTGCCTGGGCGACTGCTGGGGCTTGCGCAGCGCCGATGTGGTGATGCCGGTCACGCCCATGTTCCACGCCAATAGCTGGGGCATGCCCTATGGCGCGGTGTTGACAGGCTGCAAACTGGTATTCCCCGGCCCGCATTTGCACCCAGACGATTTACTCGACCTGATGCAGCTAGAGCCACCCACACTTTCGCTGGGCGTGCCCACCATCTGGATGAGCCTGATTCAAACCTACGAGGCTTCTTTGGAAACGCAACCGGGCCGCTGGAAGCTGCCTAGCGGCATG
>CANNEW010000140.1 GCA_947503685.1 Comamonadaceae bacterium
CGCCCGTAGCGGTAGCCCAGACCGCTGCGGTACACGGTTTTGGCCTGGCCCACGTTAGAGCTGCCGTACTGGCCCAGCGGTATCGCATCGTCTGTTGGCAGACCGCAGGGCATGCTGGAGACCCAGAGCATTTCTTCGCCCATGGATGCCAATGTGTAGTTCTGCACGCGGCGCAGTTCGCCCAGGCAGTCTTCAATGCCTGCATGCACGCCGGTAATTAACTCGATCTGGGATTCGCTGAAGTCGGTGGTGATGTGCGGATGCGTGAGCGCCGAGCCCAGCGCTTGCGGGTGGGGCGTGGCCGCCAATGCGCCGCTGCTCAAGGAGCGCAAGCTCTCTTTTTCAATACCCCGGCGTATGCCCTGCAGTTGTTGCGCCGCAAAGCCTTCACGGGCCCAATTGCTTTCACTCATGCCAGTCGGCCCTTTTCATTTTTCGCTCGTACTGAACTTAGCACAGTGCTGTTTAACTGGGGTGAACGGCCCCGATTGCAAGAGCGCAGCACAGGGGAATAGGCGCTAGGGCGCGCAAGCGCCCGCTTTTGGCGCTAGGGCAAGGGGTCTGCGCGCAGATTAACGCAGATGTCGCCCAGCGCGGCCTATTTCATGTGCGCCCTGGGCAGCCCCGCTGGCAGGGATTTGGAATTGGGTGGTGTCCACCACCTGGGCCATTTGCGCTTGTAAACGCTCGTCCGCACCCTCGCCTAAACCAATCCAGCTACCATCGCTCAGCGTGATATGGGCCGCTTCGACGCTGCCAGCACCCGCGCACAAAATCGTGCGGGTGGGCGCGTCCTGGGCCACTAGCGCCAGCATAGCCGGCACCACTGCCTCGGGTTGCAAGGCCGCAAGCACCGGCTCGGGCATCAGGCCGGCGGTCATGCGCGTGGCGGCAGTCGGTGCCAGGCAATTGACATGGATATTGCTTTTTGCACCTTCGATGGACAGCGTCTGCATCAGCCCGACCAGCGCCATCTTGGCCGCGCCATAGTTGCTCTGCCCAAAATTTCCGTACAGGCCGCTGCTGGAAGTCGTCATCAGGATGCGGCCGTATTTTTGCGCAATCATGTGCGGCCAGACGGCTTTGCTGCAATGGACCGCGCCCATTAGATGCACTTCCAGCACCAGGCGGAAGTCGTCTAGTTCCATCTTGGCAAAACTTTTGTCCCGCAAGATGCCGGCGTTATTGACCAAAATATCGATGCGGCCCCAGGCGTCCATGATTTCTTGCACCAGGGCCTGCACCGCCACGAAATCGGTAACCGATGCGCTATTGGCCATGGCCGTGCCACCGGCAGCACGGATTTCGGCCACCACCGCCTCGGCAGCCGTGGCCGAGCCACCCGATCCGTCAAGGGCGCCACCCAGGTCATTGACCACCACTTTGGCACCGCGTGCCGCCAAGGCCAAGGCGTGCAAGCGGCCCAAACCACCGCCCGCGCCAGTCACAATCGCTACACGGTCTTTGAAATCTATCGGCATAAGATGTCCTGCAAGAAATAGGCGCTGTGCACCCTGCGCAGCCAAACCGCCAACTCTACTGCAAGCCTCAGGGCTACTAAGCCAAGACACGCAACTAAAGCGACATCATGGAACTGAACTCCGAAATCCCCGCCGCCCCGCCCCGTGATGCCGCCACCGTCGTGATATTGCGCGATGGCCCCCAAGGGCCGGAAGTGTTTTTGGTCAAGCGCCATGGCCTGTCGGACGTCTTGGGTGGCGCCTATGTGTTTCCCGGCGGCAAGATGGACGCAGCCGATAGTGCGCCGGGCCACCATGCCTATCTGGACCAAAGCCCAGAGCAACTGCACGCCGCCCTGGGCGAGCATGACACCGCGCCGGCCACCGCCTGCGGCCTTTTTATCGCTGCGCTGCGCGAAACCTATGAGGAGGCGGGCGTGCTGTTTGCCCACAGCGACGGGCCAGCAAGCCAAGCCGCCTCGATAACAGCCGCACCGGCGCCAGCCCAGAGCAATGACTTTCACCAGCGCCTGCAAAGCGGCAGCTTGCGCCTGCAAACCCTGGCGGTGCATCCCTGGTCGCGCTGGATTACGCCGCGCATGCCCTCGGTGACGAATAAGCGCTTTGACACCCGGTTCTTTATCTCGGTGATGCCGGCGGGTCAGCACGCGGCGCATGATGACTTTGAAGCCACCGAAAGCGCCTGGTTGCGCCCGCGCGTAGCACTAGAACAATATTGGGAGCGGGAGATTGAGCTGGCGCCGCCGCAAATCATGAGCCTCGCGCATTTATCGCGCTACCACAGCGCGGACCAAGCCATGGCAGCCGCCCGGGCGGCTATGCCACCGGTGATCATGCCCGAGGCCTACCATGAGAACGAGGAGCGCGTAATCTGCTACCCCGGCCACGCGCGCCACCCGGTGGCCCGGCGCGCCCTGCCCGGCCCGCTGCAACTGTTCTGGCGCAACAAGCGCTTTGAGCCCGAGGGCGGTTTTGAAGCGCTCTTTACTTAAAGCTTTATCGCCTCAAAGCAAAAACGCTGGAGGAGCCCCAAAAACCTTGGACTCGCACCAGCGCCAAAAGTGAAGACTTGGCTTTTATAGACCCCCCGCCTCAGCAGAGACAGGGGGATGCCATTACTGACTCAAATCAAAGCGATCCGCGTTCATCACCTTGACCCAGGCAGCCACAAAGTCTTTAACAAACTTATGCTGGTTGTCATCCTGGGCATACAACTCGGACAGTGCACGCAATTGGGAGTTTGAACCAAAGGCCAAATCCACCCGTGTGGCCGTCCACTTGGTTGCGCCGGTCGTGCGATCACGGCCTTCATACGCGTTATCACCGGCAGGCTTCCATTCGATGCCCATATCGACCAGATTGACAAAAAAGTCATTGGTCAACTGGCCTTGGCGCGTGGTCAGTACACCATGGGGATTGCCTTGGGCATTGGCGCCAAGCACGCGCAGCCCACCGGCCAGAACCGTCATTTCAGGCGCGGACAAACCGAGCAACTGCGCCTTGTCGATCAACATTTCTTCAGGAGAGACGCTGTAGGCCGCCTTGCGATAGTTGCGAAAACCATCAGCTTGCGGCTCGAGCACAGCAAATGACTCTGCATCGGTGTGCTCTTGTGAAGCATCCATACGGCCGGGCGCAAACGGCACCTCGATCGCAACCCCTGCCGCTTTGGCTGCCGCTTCCACGCCGGCGTTGCCCGCCAGCACGATCAAGTCGGCGATCGACACCCGCTTGCCACCATCGGCCTTGGCATTGAACTGCGCTTGCACCGCGCCTAAGGCCGCCAGCACTTTGGACAGTTGGGCGGGCTGGTTGACGTCCCAATCCTTTTGCGGGGCCAGGCGGATGCGCGCGCCGTTGGCGCCACCGCGTCGGTCACTGCCGCGGTAGGTGCTTGCCGACGCCCAAGCGGTCGAAACCAACTCGCTCACCGACAGGCCACTGGCAATGATCTGCGCTTTCAGTGCCGATACATCGGAAGCGTTGACCAAGGAATGGTTCACGGCTGGAATCGGGTCCTGCCAGATCAAGTCCTCGGCCGGCACTTCAGGTCCGAGGTACAGGCACTTGGGGCCCATATCGCGGTGGGTCAGCTTGAACCAGGCGCGTGCGTAGGCATCGGCAAATTCTTCCGGGTTGGCCTGGAAATGGCGGGAAATCTTTTCATAAGCCGGGTCCATACGCAGCGAAAGATCAGCCGTGGTCATGTGCGGCGGATGCATTTTGCTGGGATCGTGTGCGTCAGGAATCATGTCCTCGGGGGCGACATTCTTGGCGCGCCATTGAATGGCACCAGCGGGGCTGTTCACTTGCTCGTACTCATACTTGAACAGCACCTTGAAATAGCCCATATCCCACTGCGTCGGATTGGGTTTCCAGGCGCCATCAAAGCCGCTGGTCGTGGTATCGCCGCCTTTGCCGCTACCGTGCTTATTGATCCAGCCAAAACCCATGGCTTCCATGGGCGCTGCTTCGGGTTCGGGCCCGACCAAAGCGGGATCGCCCGCGCCATGCATCTTGCCAAATGTGTGACCGCCAGCCACCAGTGCCACGGTCTCATAGTCGTTCATTGCCATGCGGGCAAAGGTTTCACGCACGTCGCGACCTGATGCAACAGGATCGGGCTTGCCGTCCGGACCCTGGGGGTTCACATAGATCAAGCCCATCTGCACCGCTGCAAGCGGAGTCTCGAGAACGCGATCACCGCTGTATCGGCTGTTGGGTTTGTCACTGGTGGCCAGCCATTCTTTCTCCATACCCCAGTAAACATCTTCCTCAGGCGCCCAAATGTCAGCGCGACCACCGCCAAAGCCAAAGGTCTTAAAGCCCATGGACTCCATAGCCACATTGCCGCCCAGCACAAACAAGTCAGCCCAGGAAATAGCGTTGCCATATTTTTTCTTAATCGGCCACAGTAGGCGGCGGGCCTTGTCCAGGTTGCCGTTGTCAGGCCAGCTGTTCAGCGGTGCAAAGCGATGGTTGCCGGTATTGGCGCCGCCACGGCCATCAGCGGTGCGGTAGGTACCCGCCGCATGCCAAGACATGCGGATCATCAAGCCACCGTAATGGCCCCAGTCTGCAGGCCACCAGTCCTGCGAATCGGTCATCAGCGCGACCATGTCTTTCTTGAGGGCTGCGAAATCCAATTTCTTGAAGGCTTCGGCATAGCTATAGCCTGCATCCATCGGGTTGGACACGGGTTGATGCTGATGCAATATCGCCAGGTTTAGCTGGTTAGGCCACCAGTGCGCGTTGGACTGGGTACCTTGCTGCGCGCGGGCGCCGCCGGCACTATGGAATGGGCATGTGCCCGCTTCTGCGATTTGACTCATGGATGATCTCCTTGATCGGTTACTGACAACAACTGAAAAAAATTATCCGGGTGCAAGCACCATAGCTAGACGCGGCCTTGAAAATTGAGGATAGGAAAATACACACCGGACCCCGTGCCCGAAACCTTCAGGACTTACGTCTTGCCCATTCTGTGCTCAGCTATCAACTTTACTAATTGATTGTCTTTATCTATCAAATAGCCAAGTTCAATTCCGCTCTACCATCTTACTAGCGCCCCGTGATGCATGCCTTGGAAAAGCCCAATTCGGCGGGCGTGCACTAGATTACCCGGCGAACATGACAATTGTTTCTCACACCGTCGTCAGTCTGCGGGTGGACTGTAGGTCTGGTGTGGCAGCCAAAAAAGCCCTACAAACACTAGTTTTGCGGGGCTCTTTGGAGAACCAGTCGGACAATGGCCGCAAACTCAATCTTCGACAAACGCCTCTTCGCGCTTGGCCTTGATCGACGGCAGGAACACAATACTTAAGAGGATGACCGCTCCAAGCAAGAGGCTGGCCGACAGCGGACGGGTAATAAACACCGACCAGTCGCCACGCGAGAGCAGCAGCGCCCGACGTAGGTACTCTTCCATCATCGGGCCCAAAATAAAGCCCAATAACAAAGGCGCAGGCTCGGTGCCCAGCTTGATAAAGATGTAGCCGATACAGCCGAAGATAGCTACCATCCAAATATCGAAAGTGGTGTTGTTGGTGGAATACACACCGATGGCGCAAAACAGCACAATCGAAGGAAACAACCAGCGGTAAGGCACGGTCAGCAATTTGATCCAGATGCCGATCAACGGCAGATTCAAAATCACCAGCATCAAGTTGCCGATCCACATCGAGGCAATCAAGCCCCAAAACAACTCGGGGTTGCTGGTCATCACCTGCGGGCCGGGCTGGATGTTGTGGATGGTCATCGCGCCCACCATCAAGGCCATCACCGCGTTTGGCGGGATGCCCAGGGTCAGCAGCGGAATGAACGAGGTTTGCGCACCCGCATTATTGGCCGCCTCTGGGGCGGCCACGCCACGGATATTGCCTTTGCCAAAAGGCACTTCGCCGGGGCGCAAGACGGTTTTCTTTTCCAGGGTGTAGGCCGCAAACGCCGCCATCACCGCACCGCCGCCGGGCAGGATACCTAGCAACGAGCCCAGGGCCGTACCGCGTAATATGGCCGGGATCATGTTGCGAAAATCTTCTTTAGTGGGCAGGAGACCCGACACCGAGGCGGTGAACACCTCGCGCTCGTTTTCGTTTTTGGACAGGTTGCTGATGATCTCGCCGTAACCAAAAACCCCCATGGCAATCACAATAAAACCGATGCCATCGGTCAACTCAGGCACGTCCAGACTAAAGCGCGCCACGCCCGAGTTCACGTCGGTACCGACCATGCCCAACAACAGGCCCAGCACAATCATGGCCACCGCTTTAATAAGCGAGCCCGAAGCCAGCACGACTGCACCAATCAGGCCCAAAATCATGAGAGAGAAATACTCCGCAGGGCCAAATTTAAAGGCCAACTCGGTCAGCGGCGCAGCGAAGGCCGCCAGAATCAAAGTGCCTACGCAACCGGCGAAAAACGAACCCAAGCCTGCGGCCGCCAACGCCGGACCAGCCCGTCCGTTGCGCGCCATCTGGTAGCCGTCGATGACCGTCACCACCGAAGAAGACTCGCCCGGCAGGTTGACCAAAATCGCGGTGGTGGAGCCGCCGTATTGGGCGCCGTAATAAATACCGGCCAGCATGATGAGCGCCGCCACCGGGGGCAGCGCATAAGTGGCAGGCAACAACATGGCAATCGTGGCCAGCGGCCCGATGCCCGGCAAGACGCCGATCAGCGTGCCCAAAAGGCAACCGGTAAAGGCGTAAGCCAGGTTCTGCAGCGTGAACGCGACCCCGAAACCCAGGGCAAGGTTATTGTATAAATCCATGGCAGTTCCTTAACGGGTCAAAAAGGTTGGCCAGACCGGGAACTGCAACTTCAGCAGCATGATGAATGCGCCGTAGCTGAACAATGAAAGCAGGACCGCAAGAATCAGCACTTCTTTGAATTTAAATTCATCGCCTGCGTTGCTCGCCACAAAAGTCAGGGCAAAAATCCCAAAAATCAAACCCATGGGCGGAAGGCCGATACTGGGCAGACCGCCAATCGATGCGCCAAACACCAAATTACCTGAAATGATGAAGATCAGCGGCTTCCAAGCAATACGGCCTAGCGGATCTCCATCGGCCGTCTCCACGACCAAGGCCGTGATGGTGACAATCAATCCCAAAACGGCTAAAAGCACGCCAAGCGCCATAGGGAAATAGCCCGGACCCATGCGGGCCCCGGTGCCGACGGAATAGCTACCTGCACCCCAAGCAAATGCCAGTCCTACCAGCAAAAACATGAGGCCCGCAAAGAAGTCTTTTTGACTTTTTATTTGCATTCTTTGTCTCCTGAACGTCAATTGAAGTGGCGCGATTCTGC
>CANNEW010000141.1 GCA_947503685.1 Comamonadaceae bacterium
CAGCGCCGACGAAGCGCCCGTCATATTGGACGAATTTGCCAACACCGCCTCGGCCGGGTCGATCATCTCTTTTCACCGCAACAAAGCGGACATCCAAAGGGGTGAGACCGGCGTCATCTGCTCCTTTGGCGCCGGTTACTCCATAGGCAGCGTGATTGTGTGCAAGACCTGAGGTGCTGACATCAGCGCGGGCCGCAATCCCCGCGCGAAAACAGCACAGGTTTAAATCAGTGTCCGCTGCAAACGCAGTTCGGCAATGGTATGACCTACCACTTGTACTTCGCGCTCGGCACCTGGTTCGCGCTTGAAACCGGCCAGTTCAAAAAAGCGCAATGCCGTGCTGTTGCGTGCTTGCATCCACAAGGTGACGTCGATACAGCCTTCGTCGTGTAAACCCTGGCGCGCCGAATGCCACAAGGACAGGCCCACGCCCAGGCCCTGGAAATCCGGGTGCACATAGATGTCGGTAATCTCGCCGGTGGTTTGGCGGCTGGCGTCGTCGCGGCTTCGGTCAAAACCGACAAAGCCGACGATGCGCTCGCCATGCATTGCCGCCATCACCTGGGGCTCGGCAAACTCAATCGCCTCGCGCCAATAGGCCTGGCGCTTGTCCTGGCCCAAGGGCGGCAATTGGTCGGTGCCCAATAAGGACTGGTAAGTTTCAAGCGCTACCTGCGCATACAAATCACTAATAGCTTTGGAATCGCGCCCGACGGTGGCGCGTACCGGAAAAACAGAGGTGCTGGACATGGGAGCTGCAATCAAAAAAAACGAAACAAAAACCGATACCGATTGTCGCAGGATTGCAAGGGCCTTCGAGAGCCCGGTCTCCGCTAAGCGTTAAGCTTTGCCCCATGCGCCGGGATCAACCAAGAACTATTCTGTACCCACTGTGGCGCCTGGCGCTGTGCTGCTGGCTGCTGGGTGCATGCCTGACTGCACAGGCTGCGCCCTTTGAAGACAGCATGGCCCAGCGCACCTTGGCCTGCGCTGGCTGCCATGGACCCCAGGGTCGCTCCGGCCCTGACGGCTACTACCCACGCTTGGCCGGCAAGCCCGCAGGCTATTTGTATAACCAGTTGGTCAATCTGCAACAAGGGCGGCGCACCTACCCGCTGATGCAAAGCCTACTCGCGCCCTTGGACGATGCTTATCTGCGGACGCTGGCCGATTACTTTTCCGGGCTGAACGTCCCCTACCCGCCGCCCGCGCTGCAGGCCACCGACAAGGCCTTGTTGGCACGTGGGCTGCAACTGGTGCGCCAGGGTGACCCGGCCTTACAAATTCCGGCCTGCGTGCAGTGCCACGGCACTGCGCTGACCGGCGTACAGCCCTCGGTGCCCGGCTTACTAGGCCTACCGCGGGACTACCTCAACGCCCAGCTAGGCGGATGGCAAAACGGCCAGCGCCAAGCCCAGGCGCCCGACTGCATGGCCGACATCGCCAAGCGCCTGAGCCAGGCCGATGTGCATGCCCTGAGCAGTTGGCTGTCCAGCCAAACCGTGCCCTTGGCATCACGCGCCGCCGCGCAAAAACCGCCTCTGGCCAACGGCGCCAAAGAGATTCGCTGCGGGAGTGCGCCGTGGTGAGGCGCCCCATGCTGCGCACCGTGGCAATGGCGCTACTTGGCGCCCTGGCAGGCGCCCTGCTGTGGGCACTGTGGGGCTTTGATGCAAGTTACCGGCAAAGCCCGGTAAACGGCGTTGACATAACGCAAATACCCTCTAGCGCGCAGCTAGAGCGCGGGCAGTATCTGGCGCGCGTGGGCAATTGCGTGTTTTGCCATACTGCGCAGGCTGGCGAAATGCTCGCCGGTGGACGCCCGATACAAACACCTTTTGGCAGCGTGGTCACCAGCAACCTGACGCCGGACCCGGAGCATGGGTTGGGGCGCTGGACGCAAGACGATTTCTGGCAAGCCCTGCATCTGGGCTTGGGGCAAGACGGGCGGCGCCTGTCACCCGCCTTTCCCTACACCAGCTACAGCCGCTTGACGCGCGCAGACGCGGATGCGCTGTGGGCCTACCTGCAATCGGTGCCGGCGGTGCCCCGACCCAAGACAGCGGCGAACATGGTATGGCCATTCGGCACGCAAACCGCGCTCGGCCTGTGGCGGGCGATGTACTTCCGTCCTTACCAAAACTCCAATGAAAGCTCGGCGCCAGTTGGCGCAGATGCGGTGGCCTGGACACGCGGGCGCTATTTGGTCGAAGGCCTAGGCCATTGCCAGGAATGCCACAGCCCGCGAGACGCACTGGGCGGCCTGCGCGATACCTCACGCGGCGAAGGCGGCGTCTTGCCCGGCCTACCTTGGTATGCGCCTTCTTTGCGCGATATGGCGCAAGCCGGAACGACTGACGCGCCAGCATTGCAAAGTTTTTTACAAACTGGCGTAGGCGCTGGCCGCTTTGCCGCCGGGCCTATGGCCGAGGTTGTCTTGCACGGCACGCAATACTTGAGCGACTCGGATGCCCAGGCGATTGCGGTGTATTTGCAATCGCTGGTACGTAACAAGGCAGTCCACGGCGACACGCAAGCCAGCATCCCTGTAGAGGCAAGTTCGGATGCAAATACGATTCCCACGCCCAAGCAAATGAGCAGCCTCAGCACTGCGCATCTGCAAGGCGGGGAGATGTACAAGCAGCACTGCGCCGACTGCCACGGCGAAAACGGCCAAGGCCGCGCAGGCGTGTATCCCGCACTGGCAGGCAACCGGGCGCTGCTGATGGACAAGCCTAACAACGCGGTGCTCAGCGTGCTATACGGCGGCTTTGCGCCTTCCACACAAGGCAATGCCCAGCCTTTTGGCATGCCGCCCTTTATGCTGGAACTGAGCAACGCCCAGATCGCCCAGGTACTGAGCTATAGCCGCAGCGCCTGGGGTAACCAGGCGCTGCCCATCAGCGAATTGCAAGTGCAAGCCGTGCGCGATCCGCAGCAGCGCCGATGAACCCGCCCAGCAGCCCAGGGCTTGCCGACATCCCGCTGCTGTACCAAGACGATGCGCTACTGGTGCTGAACAAACCGGCAGGGCTTTTGTCGGTGCCAGGCCGGGGCGCGGACAAGCAAGACTGCTTGAGCGCGCGCGTTCAAGCGCACTTCCCCGATGCGCTGGTGGTGCACCGCTTAGACATGGCGACATCGGGCCTTTTGCTGATGGCGCGCGGCGCCGATGCCCAGCGCGCTATCAATCACGCGTTTGCAGAGGGTTGGGTGGAAAAACGCTACGTGGCGCAAGTGGCCGGCCTGCTGGAGGCAGACGCAATCTGGCGCTCCATCGAATTGCCGATTGCCGTCGATTGGCCCCGCCGACCTTTACGTGTCATTCATGCCGATGGCAAAGCCAGCCAAACGCGCTGGCGCTGCGTGGCACAGGATGCGCAGCGCCAGAGCAGCCGCGTAGAACTCGAACCCCTGACCGGACGCAGCCACCAATTGCGGGTGCACATGCAGGCTCTCGGACACCCCATTTTGGGCGATGCTTTGTATGCACCGGTCCAAGTACAGGCCATGGCTGCGCGCCTACTTTTACACGCCTACGCACTGTCACTGGAGCATCCGCACAGCGGCACGCCCATGCAATGGGAGTGTCCGGCGGACTTTTGAATGTGGGTTTTGATGCGTCGTGTAAAGTCTAAAAATCACCACAGAGACTTGTCGAAATGGCCCGAATTTCCAGATGCGCAGCTTGCGAAATCGGGCGGGCCTTGGGCTCGCTGGCGGAGAGCTGACCCGCGAACCCTACCAATGGCGTGAACTCATAGAGCCTGATTGCTTAGAGGTATTTCAATTTAAGTCACCGTTAAAATTAGACAGCCAAGGTGTGGTTCACACTCCCGGACTCACCCGGGCTCAGCGTCGAGCGCAATGAGCTGATGCTTGAACAGACGCTCAGCAAGACGGCCGCTTTTCACTGAAAGGGATTGTTTTCGTGCATTCAAGATTGACCATCGCCAGGGATCCCTTACCCTGCGCGCCTTGGCCTACCCAAGCTAATGTCTGAAGAAACTATATTGGCGGTGCTAAGGGCCCATGGCACGCTGCAAGTGCAGTCGAACGACCCCTTGTCTCTGGAGTTGCTTACGGGGGGATTTTGGAATCGTGTTTACCGTCTGCGCAGCAAAGAAAACACTGCTCTTGACTGGGTGGTCAAGCAGTTCGTGCAGGGTCCCGTGAACCCTTTGTTCCCGATTCTGCCGACCGCTGAATTTGCAGCATTGCAGTTCCTGCAAGATCAGGAATACGCTCCTACGCCGATCGCCTTTATCGCCGATAGCCCGATTGGCAGCCTGCTGGTGTACGCGTATGTACAGGGTAGCAGTTGGAATGGTGACCTCGAAGCGGCGGCGACTTTGCTGGCGCGCGTGCAAGGCGTTCCCATCGATACTTTTGCCATGGATGCGTTTCGCAAGCTGCCCACTGATGCAATCGCTTTGCAGCAGCACGCCCAAGAGATGTTGCTACGTCACCCAAGTGCCTTGAGTGACAGCGTACGTGAATTGTGTCCGCCCGTGTCCACGCAATCGGCCCCTCCACATCGAAGCGGGGTTTTGGTGCACACCGACTGTGGGCCGGGCAATATGGTGAGCAGTCCCCATGGCTTGCGCCTGATTGATTGGCAGTGCCCGGGCATCGGGGACGGGCTTCAGGATGTGGTGACCTTTCTTTCGCCTGCAATGCAAGTACTCTACGGTTATCCAGCGCTTTCAGTTGCGCAGGAGCAGCAATTTCTGGATACTTACCTTGCTGCCCTGGATGAGCGTCCAAGAGATGCGCAAGCGACACGCGAACGGCTTGACAGTGTCCGCAGCAGTCACCACTACCGATTCGCGGCGTATTGCGCCATGCGCGTGCAGGACACAGCTACTTCTGACGAGAAAACCTCGCGCTTGTACGGTATTGCGCTTGAAGCGGAAATTCAAGTATTGCATCGCCTTTTGCCATAAAGATGGAAACCATGAAATCTATAGAGATGCACATTCACAGTTTCAGTCTGCGTTTTCAGTTCAAGTACCGCAGCGACTTTGACGTGTTTGCCTATATTGCCCTAGCCCGGGAACGTGGATTCACTGGTGTCAATATTTCCGCTAACGGGCCAGGGTATCGGGACTTGGGCGGAACGACGACACAACATTTCGCCAGCGTGCGGGCCTGCTTGCAGGAGCACCAAATGGCCTGCGAAATTGACACCAGTGACACCCGTGTGGATAACCTGCGCCAAATGCTGTTGGTTGCATCCCAATTAGGCGCTGAGCGCTTGCGGGTGTACACCAAGTACGACGCCTCATTGACTGAACAAATGGACTGGAGCGTGCGTGACCTGCGGGCTATCGCACCAGAAGCCGAGCGCTTGGGGGTCACGATCGTGTTTGAAAACCATGAAGATTTTCAGGGTGCGGTGATCTCCAGCATCCTGGCAAAGGTCAATCATCCGCGAATCAAGGCACTGTATGACTACGGTAATTCGCAAATGGTAGGCGAAGACCCTATGCACGCGCTGCGGGCCATGCAGCCTTATATAGACGCCGTACATGTCAAGGACCATGTACTTCTCAACAGCGAAGGTCGCATGTGGGTCCAAGGCGTGCCCATAGGGCAGGGACTTCTGCCCATCATGGAGCAGACCGAGGCCTTGTATGCCGGTGGATTACGTCGCTTCTGCTTTGAAAACGTCTGGGGCTACGTCGCCCGTTTCAAATCTGACACGCTGCCCACGTCGGCGCCCTTTAGCCAAATACACCCCCATGGTTTTCTCAACGGTGCGCTATTGCCTGAACCTGAGGCCTTAGAGCAGGAATGGCAGGCCTTTGAATCAGGGTGGCAGTGGTACCAGCGCGCGCTTGCATCGCAGGGATTTGTTATCGAGCGACGCGAGGCAGTCGAGCCGCCCATCTGACGCGGCCAAAACGCGGGCCCTCGCCCAGCGCCTAAAATGCCGCCGTGACCTCCATCCTCAACGCCGACCTGCATTGCCACTCTGTGGTCTCGGACGGCACCCTGACCCCTGAAGCCCTGGCCGAACGTGCCGCCTCCCACGGCGTGGAGCTGTGGGCGCTGACCGACCATGACGAAATCGGCGGCCAAGCGCGCGCCGCCGCAGCGGCCAAGGCCGTGGGCATGCGCTATGTGACGGGCGTCGAAATTTCAGTTACTTTTCTAGGTAAAACCGTCCACATCGTGGGTCTGGGCATAAATACCGACAACGCTGATTTGTGCGAAGGCCTGGAGCGCACCCGCGGCGGGCGCAGGCTGCGGGCGCAGGACATGGCCGACGGTTTAGCCAAAGTGGGGATTAAGGGCGCGTTTGAAGGCGCACTGCAGTACGTGAGCAACCCCGACCTGATTTCCCGCACGCATTTCGCCCGGCATCTGGTGGAAACCGGTGTGTGCAGAGACACCAACGAGGTATTTCGCAAATACCTCACCGAGGGCAAGCCGGGCTTTGTGGAGCACCGCTGGGCCTCGCTCAAAGACGCGGTGGGCTGGATTACCGGCGCCGGTGGCATGGCGGTGGTGGCGCATCCGGCGCGCTACAAATTTACGCCCAACGAAGAGTACGCGCTGTTTACCGAATTCAAAGGCCATGGTGGGCGCGGCGTGGAAGTGGTGACCGGCAGCCACTCGGCGGCGGAATATGTCACTTATGCTGCTACCGCGCAAGAGTTCGGACTGGCCGCATCGCGCGGCAGCGACTTTCACAGCCCCCTAGAAAGCCACACCGAGCTAGGCACCCTGCCCTATCTGCCCGGCGGTTTGACGCCGGTGTGGGAATTGCTGGCCGCGCGCATCCAATAAGCGACGCCGTGGCGCAGTTTTTTGAGGTCCACCCGGACAACCCGCAACAACGCCTGCTCAAGCAAGCGGTGGCCTTGCTGCAAAAAGGCGGCGTGCTGGCGGTGCCCACCGATTCGAGTTACGCGCTGGTCTGCCACCTGGACGACAAAGCCGCTGCTGACCGACTGCGCCAGATTCGCGGTGTGGACGACAAGCACCACCTGACGCTTTTATGCCGCGACCTGAGTGAGCTGGCCAGTTACGCCCGCGTGGACAACCGGCAATTTCGCCTGCTCAAGTCCGCCACGCCAGGCCCGTTTACCTTCATCCTAGAAGCCAGCAAAGAAGTGCCACGTCGCCTGAGCCACCCCTCGCGCAAAACTATAGGCCTGCGCCTGCCAGAGCACGCCAGTCTGCAGGCCCTGTTGGAACTCCATGGCGCGCCATTGCTGGCGACCACCTTGATTCCGCCAGGCGAACGCCATGCCGTACACGATGCCGCCGACCTCCGC
>CANNEW010000142.1 GCA_947503685.1 Comamonadaceae bacterium
GTGCGCGTGCGCGCCCGCCAAGTGGTGGAGCGTGGCCGCGTGATGGGCTATTTTTTAAGCAGCTATACCGCGCGCAAACTGGGCATGCGCACCACGGGTAATGCCGGTGGATCGCACAACCTGGTGCTTAGCTCGCGCCACACCCGGCCTGGCGACGATTTGCCGACCATGATCCGCAAACTAGGGCGTGGCCTTTTGGTGACCGAATTGATGGGGCAGGGCGTTAACTATGTGACCGGCGACTATTCGCGCGGGGCCAGTGGCTTTTGGGTAGAAAACGGCGAGATCGCCTACCCGGTGCATGAAATCACCATCGCCGGGAATATGAAAAACATTTTCAAAGGCATCGAAGCGATTGGAGCCGATACCTACAACTACGGCGCCAAAACTGTGGGCTCGATCCTGGTTAATCGGATGATGGTGGCCGGCTCCTGAGCAAGTCGCAGCGCGGGGTCATCCGAACCCCGAGCGCTTGGTAACTGCCTAAGCGCTTAAAGCCGCTTTCACCGCCGCCGACACGGTAGACATTTCTGCTTTGCCTGCCAATTGCGTCTTAGCCAAGCCCATGACTTTGCCCATGTCACCAGGGCCGCTAGCGCCGGATTCGGCCACTATGGCGCGAACGGCGGTCAGCACTTCGTCGGCGGACATGCGTTGCGGCAGATAGGCTTGTAGCACCACGATTTCTGAAGCCTCTTTGTCCGCCAAATCCTGCCGCGCAGCCTTTTCATAGGCGGCGACCGAGTCTTTGCGCTGCTTGATCAGCTTGTCCACCAGTCCGATCACGGCGGCATCGTCCAGTACCACGCGTTCATCTACTTCCTTTTGCTTGCATGCGGCTAAAAGCAGGCGGATGGTGCCCAGGCGCTCGCTGTCTTTGGCGCGCATGGCGGTTTTCATGTCTTCGGTAATTTGGTCTTTCAGGGACATGGGGTTCTCCAAGAGGATGCGGGGCGCAATGAAAAAAAGCCCACCGAGGGTACTCGGGCGGGCTTCGGGGCAGGCGGGCGGCTAGTGGGCCGATCCACCCGGCAACACGGTTTGTGGCGCATTGCATTCAGCGGCGAACCGCTGGAATCGGGTTTAAAACAGTTTCTTGGGCAACTGCATGCTGCGGATACGCTTGTAGTTGCGTTTCACAGCAGCTGCTTTTTTGCGCTTACGAATCGCGGTGGGCTTTTCGTAGAACTCGCGAGCACGCAAGTCGGTCAGTAGGCCCAGCTTTTCAATCGTGCGCTTAAAGCGGCGCAGGGCTACGTCAAAGGGTTCGTTTTCTTTTACACGGATCGTGGTCATTACGTAATGGTGTCCAAAAGGTGCCGACGATGCACTCGGGGGAAGATCGGGCCTCCCAAGTCATGTACAGCGAAATTCCCCGCAAAAATGGTGATCAGGCAGCGGGGGATTGCCAGCAAAGCCTAGCATTATATCCTTGCCGCAGAGGCTTTTCGCCCAGACTATGGGGATTTAAGCAAGCGGCCCGCCTATTAGGCCGTGGCGGCTGGCGAGCTGGCTAGCGCGCGGGCACAGGCGTAGGCGCTGGCCCAAGCCCACTGGAAGTTGTAGCCGCCCAGCCAGCCGGTCACATCCACCACCTCGCCTATGAAATACAGGCCGCGCTGGCTCGACTCCATGGTTTGGCCCGACAAAGCCGTGGTCGCCACGCCCCCGGCGGTGACTTCGGCCTTGCGGTAGCCCTCGGTGCCGTCGGGCGCGATTTCCCAGCGCGCCACGCGTTCGCCCAGCGCGCTCAGCATCTTGTCTGGCAAGTCGTTGATGCCGCGCTCCAGGCTGGCAGGCGGCAGGCCGCTGCCCGCCACCCAGGTGTCGGCCAGGCGGCTGGGCAGCAAATCGGCCAGCACCGTGGCCAGGCGCTTGCGCGAGGCGCTTGCTTTGGCGTCCAGCAAATGGGCGGTGGGGTCGTGCTCCGGGCTCAGGTTCAGGCGGATGGGGCGGCCTTCGCACCAGTAGCTGGAAATTTGCAGCACCCCCGGCCCGCTCAGGCCCCGGTGGGTGAAGAGCAGGTCTTCGGCAAACTGCATGCCGGTTTTCTTGTCGCCAGTGGCAATCTGCACCGGCAGCGACAGGCCGGCCAGGGCCGCAAACGGCGCCCACACCTCGGGGCTGAAGGTGAGCGGCACCAGGGCAGGGCGGGTGGGGACCAGCGGCAGGCCAAACTGCTTGGCGATGCGGTAGCCGAAATCCGTAGCGCCAATTTTGGGTATGGACAAGCCGCCGGTGGCGATTACCAGCGCGCGCGCCTGCACCGTGCCGCGCGCGGTGTCGATCTGGTAGCGCATGCCATGGGACGCACTGTCGCTGTAGCGCACGCCTGCCACCGCGTAGCCCTGCCAGCGCATCACGCGGCCTTTGTCGCACTCTGCTAGCAGCATGGCGATCAGGTCTTCGGCGGAGCGGTCGCAAAACAACTGGCCTTTGTGCTTCTCGTGAAAAGCGATGCCGTGGCTTTTAACCAGAGCCACAAAATCTTGCGCCGTGTAGCGCGCCAATGCCGAGCGGCAAAAGCGCGGGTTCTCGCTCAAAAAGTTGGCAGCGGTGGTGCCCGAGTTGGTGAAATTGCAGCGCCCGCCGCCGGAAATGCGGATTTTTTCGGCTATTTTTTCGCTGTGGTCGATGAGCAAAACGCGCAGTCCGCGCTGGCCCGCCACCGAGGCGCAAAACAAACCGGCGGCACCGGCGCCGACGATGACAGTATCAAACGTTTCCATGTACCCATTGTCGCCCGCTTGCTGTGCCGCAGGCGGGGGCGTGATTTAGGCCTTGAGCCGCAGGGTGTGTAAACGCTGGCCATGCGGCCAGGAGCCACCTTGGGCTCCTTTGACAAACTTGGACAAGGCGCCTCTACGTCCGCCACCCCCATGTCGGGTGGATGTCCCATGCTACTGACTCGAGTGCCGCTCCATCGCGCCAAAAACAAATTCAATAACGTTAATCGTTACAAATACAGAAGCAACGCCCATGGCTGCAATAGCAGCGACGGCAATCAATGTTTTTGTCATATCAAATCCCTGAAAATTGTTAAACAAAAATGTTCAATAAAAAGAACATTATTTATTTGACCATGCGCGCTTGCTAGTGAGCGATAAAAACGTAATAAATTAGACAACTAATTGTAATTACGTTACATTTTTACAACACGCCTACGCTCCGCAGCGATGCGGTGTTTAGGTCTTGAGCGGCAGAGTGTGCAAGCGCTAGCCATGCGGACTGAAGCTACCTTGGGCACCTTTGACAAGCTTGGAGAAGGTGCTTCTACGTCCGCCACCCTGATGTCGGGTGGATGCCCCATGCTGCCCAGTCGAGTGCCGCTCGATCGCGCTAAAAAGCAAATTCAACAAGTTAATCGTTACAAATTTGAAGTTATAGTGAACGCATCGAACCTGCTTGCAAACCTATAGAGCGCGCGGGTGGACTGTAAAGAAGGAGCGCCGAGTTTCATGGAAGATTTATACCTGTACGAGAAAACAGCGTATGGCCGCCCAAGCCATGCGGCAATAGGTTTGCAGCCATTTCAACAACAAGATGTATCGACTGAGCCCGGATGTATCAACCGGGTTTTGTGGTCTACATTACGTTAGGCCACACAGAACAACCATGCTGCCCATCGTCGCCGTTCAAGAAAAGTACGCCGCGAGCTATCGCGCGTGTCTCGATGTTGTCGCACGAGAGAAGCGATATCTCGCGCAGATTGAGGCGCTGCCGCTGGAGCGAATCGAAGGTTTCGTGAAAGATAGCGTTGCTGCGGACGCAATCCAATTCTTCGCCTTGAATCAAGAGGAGGTTGTTGGCTGGGCCGACATCTTCCCTTCCTGGCCCCACGCCGTCGCTCACTGCGGGTCACTTGGCATGGGTGTTCACCCGAACTACCGAGGTCAAGGTCTCGGTAGTCGCCTACTCAGCGCCTGCATCCAGAAGGCCTGGGCCAAGGGGCTCACACGCATCGTGCTTCAAGCGCGAGCAGACAATTTACACGCAATCGCTCTATACGAGAAGTTCGGGTTCAAGAACGAGGCACTGAAGTCTCAGGCTATGCGCTTCGATGGAGAATACTTTGATGCGGTTCAAATGCGGCTGCTACGCGATGAGGCCTAACCCCACGCGCAACCTGAGAGCCAACGGCAGGCCGCCAGGGTCCGGTCGGCGGTGCGCGGTACATTTTCGCCAACCGGGCACTGGCGGGCTGCCGTCGTCGCTCGCTTAGCTCAATTCGTTAGGCATCGCATGAAAAGCATTGTTGTACTCGTTAGTATTTTTCTAGTCGCATCGGTGGCCGGCGCGCAAACGCCGTCGACTGTTGTCGAGCCTAAAGCCCTGTTTGAACTTTCCGTAGTTGATGTACCCGCCGAGAACGGAAAACGACTGAACATGTCACTCCGTGAGATCGAACGCCAACCAGACTACTCTTTGGTCGAAGTTGAATTCAAATCTGGTGGTAGTGTTTCTTCCTCTATGTTTGTGCTACGCGGAATGTGCGGCCTTGCAAAAGCGCGAGACGAGAAATTCCTTCAAGTCAAGGAAATATCACGGAGCCCAACGCGGTATCACGTCACGTTTCCCAAAACCCCTGCGGATGAGGAACTGAAAGGGCCAAAGAAGTCAGTGTTCTCTTCTGATGAATGCGCACTCATTTCGGTGATTGAGCAGATGAGGCTGGCGGATATTGCCAAATGATTCCTAACCTGTCGCTCGAGCCGACGTCCGTCGGCAAGCCTCCGTCCGCTGTTCAGCTTCAACATTAGGCTTTTCCCAAACAAGCGCCTTTATATTCCCTAGGCTTCAAGAAAATGCAACCAACACTAGCCACAGATCGACTCATCTTGCGCCCATTTCATCTCTCAGATGCAGAGGAAGTTCAGCGCTTGGCGGGCGACTTTCGAGTGGCCGAACCTACGGCAAACGTCCCACACCCGTATGCAGATGGCGCTGCCGAAGAGTGGATTGCAACGCACGCCAAATCATTCGAATCGCGCTCAAGTATCGTGTACGCAGTTTCACTCATTGGTAGCGGTCGTCTTGCTGGCGCGATTGCCTTGTCGCAGATCTCGACCACTCACAGCCGAGCAGAACTCGGTTACTGGATTGGATTTGAGTATTGGGCGCAAGGTATCTGCTCTGAGGCCGCAAGAGGTATGATTCAGTACGCCAGCAATGAATTAGGGCTAACACGCATTGACTGCCGCTGCCTGGCAAGAAATAACGGGTCAGCGCGAGTGATGGAAAAGGCTGGCTTTCTTCGTGAAGGTCATCTGGTCAAACACGTCAATCACCGAGGGCAGTACGAGGACATACTTGTCTGCGGCCTTACATTGCCCGCACGCTCCAACCCAGCGACTACCGAATAGACCAACGAGTCAAATGCAAATGAAAGCACTTTTCGCACTCTATACACTGGCAAGCCTCGCCCATTTCAGCCACAACGCGGAGTACATCGCCTTCTATCCTGGGCTTCCGGCATGGATGACGCGGGAGTCTGTTTACCTTGCTTGGTTGGCAGTGGCAAGTGTTGGCCTTCTGGGATTCGCAGCCCAGTGGCGCGGTTGGCAACGTATCGCCGCCGTCCTACTTTTCATCTACGGGATGCTTGGAGTTGACGGGCTACTGCACTACACCTTGGCACTTTGCTCCGAGCACACCCTGGTAACGAACATCACGATCTGGGCAGAGGTACTGCTTGGAGTAGTTCTTGCATGTGCTGCGGCCATCAGGCTTAATCGTCTCGCCCGTTCGAATGGCGCAGCTGCGGCCTGACCCCTCTTTACAAGAGATCGGCCTTTCCAAATACAACTCCACTGGCGCGCATTCCTCGCTGTTCCTTGCGTGCAGCCTCAATGCCTTAGGGCTGGCTAAGTCCAGACGGCAACCGCCTTCTCACCTAAGTCAGCTTCAGCGGCAAGCTGCGCAGCCGCTTGCCGTTCAGTGCAAAAACTGCATTAGCCACGGCAGGCGCCAGCGGAGGCACGCCGGGCTCGCCCACTCCGGCGGGCATGCGCTCGCTGGGCACGATGTAGGTGTGCACGTGCGGCGCATGGGCCATGCCCACCACATAGTGCTGGTGAAAATTGCGCTGCTGCACTTCGCCTTGCACGATATCCACTTCGCCCCACAGCGCTGCGGACAGGGCAAACACCACCGAGCCTTCCATTTGCTGGGCCACGATGGCCGGGTTCACCACGGTGCCGCAGTCGATCGCGCAATACACCTCGTGAACGCGCAAGGTGCCGTCTTCCATCGACACGCGCGCCACTTGCGCCACGATGGAGCCAAAGCTCTCGTGCAGCGCGATGCCTTGCGCCTGCCCTTCAGGCAGCGTTTTGCCCCATTGGGCTTTTTCGGCAGCCAGGTTCAGCACCGCCAAATGGCGCGGCGCGTCTTGCAGCCATTGCTGCCTGAAGGCCAGCGGGTTGGTGCCTGCCTTGGCGGCCAGTTCGTCGATAAAGCCTTCCGAGAAAAACGCGTTGTGCGAATGGCCCACCGAGCGCCAAAAGCCCACCGGTATGCCCACCTTGGTGGCCACATGCGCCATTTTTTGGTGGGCAAAGCCGTAGGGCAGATCAAACAAGCCTTCGGAATCGGTTTTGTCGGGCGCGTCGAATGGGCCGGCAAACGCAGGTAGCGCCCGCTCCATCCAGCGCGGGCTGATGGAGTCACCAGCGGATTTGATTTGCAGGCTTTGCACTTGGCCCAGCCCGTCGTGGCTGGCTTGCAGCTGGGCCACATGCATGGGTCGGAAAAAGTCGTGCGTGCTGTCCTCTTCACGTGACCAGCTGAGCTGCACCGGCTGGCCGGGCAGGGCCATGGCCACTTGGGCTGCCAGCACGGCATAGTCCACCTCCAAGCGCCGACCAAAGCCGCCGCCCAGCAAGGTGATGTGAATTTCCACTTGCGACAAGGGCAGGCCCGCTGCCTTAGCTGCCGCTTCGCGCGCGGCCTCGGGCACTTGGGTGGGCGCCCACAGGCTGAGCTTGCCGACTTGCAGCCAGGCGGTGCAGTTCATCGGCTCCATCGTCATGTGGCCCAGGTAGGGCGCGCTGTACGTGGCGCTGAGCGTGTCGCCGCTTGCGGGCGGCGTGCCACGCTCGTGGAAGGTGTAGCCCTCTTCCTTGGCCAGTTGGTCTTGCAATTGCTCTGCGGCCTGCTTGGTGTCGAGCGCGCCTTGCGGGCGCTGCGCCCATTGCACTTGCAGCGCCTCTGCCCCTTGGCGGGCGTGCCAGGTGGTTTTTCCCACCACGGCCAGGCCTG
>CANNEW010000143.1 GCA_947503685.1 Comamonadaceae bacterium
TTGGGTAGCCCGAAATCAAACTGGGCGTGATACCTGGTGCAGGTGGCACGCAGCGCTTGCCGCGCGCTATTGGCAAAGCCAAGGCTATGGACATGGCGCTGACCGGTCGCATGATGGACGCCGTAGAGGCCGAGCGCGCCGGACTGGTCAGCCGCGTGGTGCCCCTGGATAAGTTGATGGAAGAAACCCTGGCCGCTGCGCTGATGATTTGCGGCTATTCCCAGCTAGCGACCCGCGCCGCCAAAGAAGCCGTGAACCGTGCGTTTGAAAGCGGCCTAGCTGATGGCGTGCATTTTGAGCGCCGCCTTTTTCATGCTTTGTTTGCGACCGCGGACCAAAAAGAAGGCATGGATGCCTTTGTGAATAAGCGCAAGCCGGTTTTCACGCACCGCTAGCCTTGGCCCCGCCCCTTAGCTTATGGCTATAATTTCTGCCTCCGGTGATATAGCTCAGTTGGTTAGAGCGCAGCATTCATAATGCTGATGTCGGTGGTTCAAATCCACCTATCACCACCATATTTCGGTTTCAGGCGATGTCAGAAACCATCAAACCCGCTCTGGCTAAAGCTACAGCGGGTTTTTTGTTGTGTCATGAAGACTCACGATGTACCATTACATACCAGCAGTTCGTTGGCACTTTTGTTGATACCTACGAGCAACAGCGGATGCCAGCAGATCAGATACCAACAAACTGAGAGCTAAATGGCACTTACAGACACGTTTGTCAGGGGAGTAAAGCACTCCGGAAACCCGGTCGGTGACAAGTACAGTGACGGTCATGGCATGTACTTGTTCGTCAAAGCAACAGGGAAATATTGGCGTCTCGCCTATCGTTTCGCAGGGAAACAAAAGACGCTTGCACTGGGTGTTTACCCGGCAGTTTCACTGGCGGAGGCTAGGGCGAGTAGAACAAAAGCACGTGAAAACCTAGCCAAAGACATTGATCCCGGTGCGATCAAGCGGGTCGAAAAGGCGGCCAAACTCACAACCGCAGAAAGCACCTTAAAGGCGATTGCGCTTGAATGGCACATCACCAAGGTTAGCGGGTGGTCCAAAACCCATGCTGAAACCACTATGGAAAGGATGGAGAAAAATATCTTCCCGTGGCTTGGCACTCGACCATTGATGGACATTGAAGCCCCCGAAGTACTTGCTACTCTTCGCAGGATTGAAGCTCGGGGTGCGATTGACACCACCCATCGAGTGAAATCCATCTTAAGCACCGTATTTCGGTTTGCAATTGCAACTGGCCGGGCTGTACGAAATCCGGCCGCCGATGTCGGCGTCGCGCTTAAGACGAAAGTGAAAGGTCATCATCCGGCAATCACTGAACCGAAGCGTTTTTCCCAAATGCTACGTGATATTTACGCCTACTCGGGTAGCAACATCACTCGAGCGGCAGTCAAAATTCACGCACTGACTTTTCAGCGGCCCAACGAAATACAGGGGATGGAATGGTCAGAGGTTGACCTTAAAGCTGGTGTGTGGATCGTCCCAGCCTCACGAATGAAAGGAGTTCTTGAACGTAAGGCCAACGGCGATGCTCACACAGTCCCACTGTCCAAACAAGCCATTGAGGTCCTCAAAGAATTACACCCATTGACCGGACATGGTCTAAAAGTGTTCCCGAGTGAACGAGGCGAGGGCCGCAGTATCAGCGAGAACACAGCGCGACAAGCTCTGCGTAGTATGGGGTACCTTGACCACGTACCACACGGCTTCAGGGCATCCGCCCGGACGCTGATCCGTGAGGAGCTGCACTACGACAAAGAAGTTATTGAACGTCAGCTCTCCCACGGGAGTGACGAGGCCTTAGGCGGCGCCTACGATCGTACGCAGTTCTTGGCAGAGCGGGCGCTGATGATGCAGTCGTGGGCTGATTACCTGGACAAACTGAGGGTTGGTGCAGACGTCATTCAATTGCGAACAATGGCGGGATAGAGCACGCGCAGGCTTACTACGCTGGTGCTTTGAGGATGCATAGCCGTCAAATAAATCAGGCCAAAAGAGGAAATTTGACACGTCGCGATCCAAGGTGATAAGCTCTAGCCAACGTTCTTGAGTACGTAGGGTGAGACGGGCTTCCATAAACAGTGGCAGTTACGACAGGCCAGACTCAGGTCTCTTTATCGTTTGCCATAGCCGTGCTGTTATATGGGGGCGTAAAGAGGACACATGTACCCCGGTAGGCGGGTAAACAGCGCAGCAACGTGATGCTGCGTTTTTTTGCGCAGCTTCGCATCCGTAAAGGAACTGCGATGAGCAATACAAATTTAGATACTTCTCCCGATTGCGCGTTTTTGCGCGAGTCCCACTTGGTCCGAAGCGCCAAGCGCCCGGACGTCACTCCACTATTACCTTTCTCAGCGCCTACTTTATGGCGCAAGGTGAAAGATGGAACATTTCCAAAACCAGTGAAATTATCCAGCCGGGTGACGGCTTGGACGGTCGGCGATATCCGTGGTTGGATTGCAGCTCAGAAAGCTCAAAACTGCGGAGGTGAAAAATGAGTCGCCGCATTTCAGTGCTGGTCTTTTTTGAAGGCCCACCCACAGCCGCACATGAAACTCCGCAGATGGCTTCTAGCCAAAATGCGCCGAACAGGTTTTCACAAAGAATACTGCCACCCGACCACCAGCCTGGTCAGGCTACGAGCAATTTACCCGCGAACGCAAAATCCACTGGCAAAGCGATGATCGGAGGCCAGTCATGACAGCTAACGCTCTGACAATCTCGGATAACAGCGCCGTAAATATCGATAAAACCGACAAAACCGACTTGGTGAGCAACGAGGATTTTCTGCTGGCAGTGTTCGGGGAGGCTATGACCGGTGGAATAGCCGATGCCCGCCCTTTGCTGGTCACCTTCGCTGGCGACCCCCACGCTGTGGGAAGACAAGTGTGGCGTGGTAAACCATGGTTGGGAGGTTCTGGGGTCACCTCTGAGCTGCCTGGAAACGCAAATAACTACTTCAGTCTGGCCTTGCTCCGACCTGACCAAGCAGGCACCTACAGACGAAGAAAAGTTGACTTCGCAGCACTGTGTGCGGTAATGCTGGACGACGTCGGTACCAAAGTGGCGTTGGACAGGTTGACCTTGTCACCGTCATGGTTGCTAGAGACTTCTCCCGGGAACCATCAAGCGGGGTATTTGCTGCACGATCCACTGGTGGAAGGGGAGGCAGCTGATGATTTAATGAAATCCATCATAGCTGCCGAGCTTTGCGACCCCGGATCGGGTGGCCCGCAAACACGGCTAGCCCGCTTACCAGTTGCGGTGAATGGGAAGCACACGCCGCCGTTTACCTGCAGGATGATAACGTGGTCGCCAGACAGGCGGTACTCCGTAGCCGAGCTGGTGAATGGCCTCGGATTCGAGCTTGGGTCGACTGCTCGTCACAAACGCCAGGTCAGACGCGGGACACCGCAACGCTCCAACGATGGCGATCCGGTCTGGATACCTCGCCCTGATGAAAACAGCGTGCTAGTCGCCCTGCGCGAGCGGGGCCTCTACAAGGCTCCAATTGGCAACGAGAAGCACGACATCACCTGCCCCTGGGTCCAAGAGCACACAGGAGCAGCCGACGGTGGCTCCGCCTATTTTGAACCAGATGACACCTGGCCCATTGGCGGATTCAAGTGCCTACACGGTCACTGTGTCGATCGCAACGTGCGCGATCTCTTGCATTTTTTGGGCATAGAGGTCAATGCCGCCCGCATGAAACCAACTATACGCATCATGGCCGGGGAGATACACCGCGTTGTGGACGCGGCCGAACGTGAACTGGCTCAGTCGCGCCAACACTATCAACGCGGTGGCCTGATCGTAACGATCGTTACTGACCCAGGCACCCGAGAGACCCGCGTGCAAGATATCAGCTCGCCTGCCCTTTTGCGCGCGTTGGCAGCTGCGGCGACATGGGAGCGCTTTGAAGTACGCACCAACAGTTGGCTCCGCACCGACCCACCTGGGCGTCATGCAACTGTATTGTTCGACTCCACCAGCTACCCGCATCTTCCCGTGCTTAAAGGACTGGCGCGCCAGCCCTACTTACGACCTGATGGCAGTTTAATGATGATGGCGGGGTACGACTCTGCGACAGAGATGTTTGGTGTGTTCGATGCCAGAAAGTTTTCAGTACCGGGCAACCCTACGCGCGCCGATGCTGAAGAGGCGTTGGCCCTGTTGAGGGACGCGCTACACGAGTTTGCCTTTGTTAGTGATGCCGACCTGGCCACTGCCTTAGTAGCCATGCTTACGGCCGCTGTGCGTCCCAGCCTATCGCACGCCCCGATGATTCATGTTCGGGCACATACGGTAGGGTCGGGTAAATCCTACCTTTGCGAATTGATTGCCGCAGTGGCCACTCCGCAGCGAGGCACACCCACTACCTTTCCTGCGGATGATGAGGAATGTCGCAAGTTGTTGCTTGCCGAGTTGTTACGCGCTCCAGCAGTCATTGAATTCGACAACCTCACTAGCGACCTGGTGCCGCACAAGAGTTTGTGTACAGCGCTGACCTCGGAACATATGAGTGGGCGCATCTTGGGCGTATCAAAAACAGCCACAGTCAACACGCGTGCACTTTTCTTGTCCAGCGGCAACAACGTCGGCCCGGTGCAAGACATGGCCCGACGTTGCATCACCATTCACTTGGACCCAGGCTGTGAAGTTCCAGCGGCGCGCACCTTCGCTCGGCCCAACCTAGTGCGCGACGTGCTGCATGAGCGCGGGCGCTATGTGTCGGCCGCCTTGACCATTATTCGCGCATGGGTGGTGGCCGGTCACCCCAAATCCGCGTGCAAAGCGTTGGCAGGTTTTGGCGATTGGTCCGACCTTTGCCGCCAGCCATTGTTATGGCTGGGACTCGAAGACCCTACAGAATCCTTGTTCCTGGCAATGAACGAAGACCCTGACCGAGAAACGCTGGGCCGTATATTGGCCGCATGGCAGGGCGTTTTTGGCACAAAGGCTGCGATGGTTCGAGACGCAGTAAAAAGTAATTTAGAGTTCAATGACGCGAACACGGAACTACAGGAGGTACTTCGGGACATTGCTGATGAACGTGGCCAGATCAACCGCCGCAGGCTGGGCTGGTGGATAAAACGGCACGCCGGACGCATTGTTGACGGGCTTCGGTTTGTGCGTGGCATAAGTCGCAGGTCAGCCGAGACCTGGCAAGTGGAAAGTGTTCCGCACAACTTGTCTGACTGAGGTGTAGGTTATGTCGGTTTTTCGGTTTCGCTCGGCTTAGCGACTGTAAAACGGCGTGAACAACAACTCTGAATGCGCTTGGTAAAGCGGGAGAGAAAGGTTGATGGACGCTGCAGAGAATCCCAACTAGCGGATGCTCTGCAGTCTCAGCCTTAATCGGTGGATTCGGAGTTCCGATTGCAGCGACCAGCGCGTCAGCCGGTAATTTTTATCCCCTTCGAAAGCGGCTGCAAGGCACTTATCCAAGCGCTCAATCTCAGCTGGTGCCAAAGTGGCCTCATAAGCTTTGAACCACGGCGTAAGACACATGCCCCGAATATAGTGCGGCTTTTTCGGCTGGTTGGGCGAGGGTTGTTTGAAGTCTGACATATATACCGCCAGCCCCATTCGGACAATACTTATCAGGCTAACAATGTTACCTGCAATGGAAGCCCTGTCGATCCCAATCGATTTCACACTCACTTTGAGAAGACGAAGCATCATCTGCGCAGAAAACGTAGATATCGCACCGCGCACCCAGCAATGCCATAGTTGTAAGCGCCACACAGATTACCCCGAGCACACCGTAAGCTTCTGCTTGTGCTGTTTTCCAGCTTATCCTGACGCTGAGCAGCAAACGAGTCACAACATAAGCGCCGACCAGGGAGAATGTATTCATAAAAACCACCACATACTTTGGCGTTAGTCGACTGAATACCAGCGAGGCTAAGCCTCCTAGAATTCCACCAGGCGCACTAAAAAAGCATATTACAAAAGAAATCCAAATTAAAATAAATATCCAATAAAGAATCATCGCGATTGAATGCCAGTCAATTCTTTTTAACATCAGTAACTCTCAAATCGTAATTCGAATTTCAAAATTTTTCATTAGGTACACGCTTCACCTTCATGTTGCCATTTGCCACGGTGAACAAGGTGACTGACACATTTGAGAATCGTGTGCCTTCGTCAGTCGATACCTCTTGGAGGGTGAAAATCTTGTCTGCTTCAAACGTATCTTCGCTTCCGATGAATCTGTAGCGAAGCACATACCTTCCGGGCGCCAGTTCCTTGGCTGTAAATTTCTCTCCAATTTTTATATAAATTTGTCTGATCGCCGGTTTATCCCCATTTAGGTAGATTCGCGCAATGGCATCTGCGCCCCCACTTTTGTTATCGACGGTGAATGTGGATAGACCAGCCGCTACCGGCGGTGGTGAGCCGTTGAGGTATCCGGTGTCAGCTTGCTTCTCGACGTCAGGAGTCACTGGTGTTTTTTGAAGGCTTTTGGCTACACCTTGGGGTCTTGCCATACCTGCCGACTGAACCCTTTCTGGCGACTTGTTTGTTGTCGCCTGGGGAATGGTTGATGCTGGCAGAGCGATCGATTTGGATATATGGTTTGGGAGCTGCGCTTTGAGGTCACTTGCACATCTTTCCTCTTCTTTAGAGATATCTGTGAACCGCGAATAATATTGATCGCCCAAAGAATCATTAATATGATCAGCAAATCCATTCATAACACGAAGTTTTTCATCCAAGGACTTTTTTTCGCAAACCCACTTTATTTTTTCCTCAGACACTGAGTAGCCCTTTGATATCAAGCTTTTCAAAATTACGGGGTTGAAATCATCACGATCGCCAGGTGCGACCATCAATCTGAGTAAGTCATTTACGCTCAACTCACCAAGCACTTGTTCAACTAGACCATTTGCAGCCGAAATATCTTTTGGCAATCCGTAGCCAGCGCTAAGCAGTATTGAATAAGCAAGTGCCTCGCGCGGTTTACCCATCTTTGCTGACTCCTGAAGCTCCCGCACAGCCTGAGCAAATTGAACGTCTGCCGCTGACTTATCTGGTAGGCCAAGGTTGCCCACAAGTAATGCGACGCCATAGTCGACGCGTGCCAGTGGATTACCAAGGGAAATCGCGTATTGAAAGAAATCATGCGCCAGTCGCACCCTCATTTCGTTCGTCACTGCACCCGACTCCAGGACTTTTCCCCCCGACAAAAGCCGCGCCAATTCCAGCGATTGATCGACCTCC
>CANNEW010000144.1 GCA_947503685.1 Comamonadaceae bacterium
CTCCATCGATTACAAGCTGCAGCGTAGCCTCGATGCCCAGCAGCCTCGGTAGATACTGTGTGCCACCGAAGGTCGGCAGTAAACCCAATCCAACCTCGGGCATGGCGAAACGCGTGCCGGCTGCTGCGATCCGGTGGTCGCAGGCGTATGCCACGACGACACCCCCACCAAATACTGTTCCGTGCAGCGCAGCGATCACCGGCTTAGTCGTCTCATCACAAGCCGTCACGAACTCCATCAGCCCGGGTGATTGCAAGCCCTGGCCCAGCTCCGCCAAGTCGGCACCGGAGAAGAAGGTACGGCCGTCGCAGTTAACAACAATCGCCTGCACTGCCGGATCGGCATCGCCGTGCCGCACGCCCTCAACCAACCCTGAGCGAACCGCCTGTGAGAGCGCGTTGACCGGACCATTGCACCCAGTAAGCCACAAGGTCGCTCCGCGCCGCTCGCGTCGCAGCGGGCCGCGCTGGGTTGAACAATCTGAATTCATAATGCACTGAACGCATGGCGGCATTGAATCCGTCATCTAGATTCGCTTTTCTTTGAACGAGCGTTAAATTAAACCGATATTTTCCAAAAAGAATCAATGGGTTATCCGCTTCAAATGGGTTGCGCCATGCTGTCTGCTGAGCACTTTGAAGTTAAATTCACCTCCCGCGAGGTCAGCGCCAGGAGTGGCCCTGCCCTTTTGAAGAAGTTGAATTTGCCCCGCATCACTTTGGATGTGGACTCAGTAGTGTCCCAACGTTTTTTAGACGAGAAAGAGGTGTTGAGGCTCAAATTGTGAGTGTTTGTTGGGTTCGGGTGGCGTAAGTAGTTGATTTATTGGGGTTGTTTCAAAGATGGTCACACTGAAGATTTGTAGGATTTCATGAGGGCTTTTGGACTGACATTTTCAGCAAGGGATTGGCGTCAAAAGCAAAGGCGTGCAGCAACTACATGACCAACTCCCCGGCCTGCTGGTTGATTTCATGTTCCTGGTGCGGTTTAGCCAGAATTTGCATGATCCGGCTCATCTGCCTAGTCTATGTGCCAGTGAGTTACACCCCATGCTCTTTGCTGTTTCAAAAGGAAATCAAGCGGTCACAACGATTGTGCACGAAAGAGCAGCGGGCGCACGTTGCACTAGGGTTTGTACCATCCTTTAAATGGTGGAATTTTTTTTGATAGGCGGCAAGCGCGCTCGCTCAGTGCAGACCCATCTAGGCTGACACGAGGAAAAAGGTATAGTTATCCGCAGCTGGAAGCATTCACAAACAGCAACAGGCCCAGGCCACGATGCGCGTGGCGGAGCTGCTTCGTACTCTATTGGCGCTAACACCATGAACTACCAAACCATTCAATATGCGGTGACTGATTCGGTTGCGCATCTGCGCTTTAACCGCCCGGAAAAAATGAATAGCTTTAATGCGCAAATGCACGATGAAATATCTGCTGCGCTCGATACGGTGGAGCGGGACAAGTCCATACGGGTATTGGTGTTGACGGGTGTGGGGCGCGCATTCTGTGCCGGCCAAGACCTTGCCGATTCGGAAGTCCAATTCACGCCAGGTCAGTTGCCACCGGACTTAGGCGATGTGGTGGAGCGCAGGTACAAGCCTTTGGTCAATCGCTTGGTCAACTTGCGTGTGCCCACGATAGCCGCCGTCAACGGAACAGCCGCTGGTGCCGGCGTCAGCGTGGCGCTGGCTTGCGACCTGGTGATCGCTTGTCAGTCCGCAGGGTTCATGCTTCCGTTTGCCAAGATAGGTTTGATTCCAGATACCGGCTGCTCCTGGCATTTGCCCCGACACATTGGCCAGGCGCGCGCGCTGGGCCTGGCCATGACGGGGAACAAGATTTCTGCGCAAAAGGCAGCCGATTGGGGCATGATTTGGGAAGTATTGGACGACCAGGCATTTGTGGCCGGCGTCGATGTCTTGGCGCAACAATTGGCCCTGATGCCCACCCATGCTTTGGTAAGGACGCGCCAAGCTATGCGCCTGGCCCACACCCATACGCTGGAGCAGCACTTAAGCTATGAAGGCATGCTGATGCGCGAGTTGGGCCGCAGTGCGGATTATGTGGAAGGTGTGTCGGCGTTTTTGGACAAGCGCAAGCCTAATTTTTCCGGAAGTTAAGATTGGCTTTTTAGCCCGTTTCGCGCCCTAAAAAGACTGCCCGTATAGATGGTTTACAACGCTCGCGGGCTGCCATCACTTGCGCTTGTGCCCCAGTCAATACGTGGCCTCTTGCGACATCTGCTTGGCTTATAACTAAGCGCCAGCCTTGCCGCTTAGCCACCCATATAGGCGCAGCGTACCCGGTCACTGGCTTGGAGCTCCTGCCCCGTGCCGGACAGGCTAATGGACCCGGTCTCCAGCACATAGCCACGGTCTGCCAGTCGCAATGCGGCGAAGGCGTTTTGCTCTACCAGCAAGATGGTCATACCAGCGGCCTTGAGCTCGCGAATGGCTCTAAAAACAACTTCCACCAGCAGCGGCGCCAACCCCATGGACGGCTCGTCAAGCAGCAAAAGACGCGGCCTGGACATCAGCGCACGCCCAATGGCCAACATCTGCTGCTGGCCGCCGCTCAGGGTGCCCGCCGCTAAGTTGCGCTTCTCTTTCAGGATGGGAAACATGGTGAACACTTTTTCCAGATCATCCGCACCTTCCCCCTTGGGGCGCGTGTAGGCCCCCAAGAGCAAATTGTCTTGAATACTCAGCGGGCCAAACACCTGGCGGCCTTCGGGGCTATGGCCGATGCCGCGGCGCGCACGCAAATCGGGGCGCAGGCGGCTGATGTCTTCGCCGGCAAACGTGATGCGGCCCGCGCGCAAGGCTTGCAAGCCGGAAACGGCGCGCAAAAACGTGGTCTTGCCCGCGCCGTTGGCGCCTATCAGCGCAACCGTCTCGCCTGCATGGACCTGCAGCGTAATACCCTTGAGCGCAAGGATCTGTCCATAACTGCACTCCAGGCCCGTGACAGCCAGCAAGGGTTCGCTGGCCTGCAATTGCGATGTGGCGGGCGCGCTCATACGCTAGTGCCCAGGTAGGCTGCGATGACTTCGGGGTTGTCTAACACCTCTTGCGCACTTCCTTCCGCCAGTTTTTTTCCATAGTCCAGCACCAGGATGCGGTCCGAAAGATTCTTCACCATTTTCATATCGTGCTCCACCAGCACGATGGTGACGCCGGTGTCGGCAACGCGTCGTACCAGCCGGTCGATTTCCAGCGTTTCGGTGGCATTGAGCCCAGCGGCCGGCTCATCCAAAAAAAGAATGCGCGGTTGCAAGGCCAGCGCACGGGCTATTTCCAGCCGCTTGAGCGCACCGTAAGGCATGCTGTCCGCGCGGGCGCCGATAGAGTGCTCCAAGCCCACACTGCACATCAATGCACTGCATTCCTCACGCAATGCGCGGTCTCGCCGGGTAATGCCTGGCCAATGCAAAGCCGACTTGAACACATTGCGATCCAGCCGCAAATGGGCGCCCACCATGACGTTTTCCAGCGCATCCATGTTGATGCAAATTTGCAAGTTCTGGAAGGTGCGTGCGATGCCCAACATCGCCAATCGGTGCGGCGCCATGCCGGTAATGGAGATACCGTCGAGCCGGATATCGCCGCTAGTGGGCTGGTACAGACCAGTGATCAGGTTAAAGAGCGTGGTTTTGCCTGCGCCGTTGGGGCCGATGACGGCATATACCGTGCCCGCGTCTAACGAGAAGCTCACATCATCCACCGCTTTGACGCCGCCAAAGTGGATGCTCAGCCGGTCAACTTCTAATAAGGCCATTTAGCTTACCGCTTGCTGAGGGTCGCTGGGGGCGCGCCGCTGGCTCCACCAGGCGTGCAGACTGGGCACCAGACCGCGCGGCATAAACACCATACTGGCCATCAAGATAGCGCCAAAAGCGACCGTTTCCCAACCCTCAAAACGCGTGAGCGCTTGGGGCAATGCGGTGAGCACCACCGCACCCAATAGCGAGCCGTAGATGGATGCCATGCCACCGACCACCACCATGGTGACCAGTTCGATAGAGTGGAAAAAATCGGCCAAAGACGGGGTGACAAACCCGACGTACAGCGCAGTCACGCTGCCCATCAGGCTGGCAAACATAGCGGACAAAACAAAAATGGAAATCTTGTAGCGCACCACATTCACCCCCGCAACCTGGGACGCAGGTTCGGAGCCATGCAGTGCGCGCAGCGCCCGGCCAAAGGGCGAGTCCATTAGGTTTTCACACAGCCACACGCTCAGCACCAGCAGCGTCGCTACGACTGCATACCAATGGCGGTCGCTGGACAGAGGCAGCCCGAATAGTTCCAGCGGCACTACGGCCATGCCATCGGGTCCGCCGGTAAGACCGGCTTCGTTGCGCAGCACCATGGCGATGATGATGCCCAAGCCCAAGGTGGCCATGGCCAGGTAGTGGCCCTTGAGCTGAAAAATCGGCCGCGCTATCAGCGCAGCCAGGGCGCCCGTTATCAGCGCCCCGGCCCCTATGGCCGCTGCGGGATGCCAGCCAAAGTGGCTGGGCAACACAGCGGATGCGTAAGCACCGATGCCTACAAACCCGGCGTGCCCCAGGCTGATTTGTCCGGCAAAGCCGATCAACAGGTTCAGCCCCAGCACGATCACGCAGTTGATGAGCATGCGGATCACCAGGTCCACGTAAAAGCTGTTCGGCAAGAGCCAGGGCAGCACCAGCAATAACAAGGAGAGCAGCGCCAATGCGCGGTATTTGGCCAGGTGCATGGTTCAAACCCTATCAGTCGATTTGCCGCCCAGGATTCCGCGGGGTAGGAAAAATAGGATAAACAAAATTAGGATGAAGGGAATGGCATCTTTGTAGGCCGACGATATATAGCCGGCACCCATGGCCTCCATCACGCCCACCAAGAGCCCGCCGATTACGGCGCCAAGGCCATTGCCCAGACCTCCCACCACGGCGCCTACAAAACCCTTGAGCCCGAGCAAGATGCCGGTGTCGTAAGAAGTTAGCGTAATGGGTGTGAGCAATACGCCCCCCAAAGCGCCCACGGCGGCGGACAGCGCAAAACTCACTAGCAGCACGCCGCCGGTATGAATGCCCACCAACTGCGCGGCGCCCCGGTTGTAAGACGTGGCCAGCATGGCCTTACCGTAAAGCGTGTATTTGAAAAAATACCCCAGGGCCAGCACCACCAGTGCACTGACACCCAGCACCCACAGACTTTGGGGCATCAAAGTGGCGCCCAGGACCAGAATCGGTTTTTCCCCTGAGAAGGCCGGCAGGCTGAATGTCCCTTTGCCCAACCAGACCTGCACCAACCCGCGGATCACCAAAGACGCGCCAATGGTGATGATGATCAGCGTTACGGTTTCTGCGCCCATGACCGGCTCGATGGCCAGTTTTTCCAGCGCCATGCCCACCAGGGCGGGCACCGCTATGGCCAGGCCCAGCGCCAGTGGCATCGGCAGTCCCGCCTGGGAAAAGAACACACTGAGCATGCCGCCGAGCATGATGAACTCACCCTGCGCAAAATTGATGACATGGCTGGCGTTGTAGATCAAGGTGAACCCCAGTGCCGCCAACGCGTAGGTCGCGCCCACGGTCACTCCCGAGAATAGGAACTGTAGAAACTGGGCAAGTTGGAGGTCCATTTGACGATACAAAAAATTTTAACGGTCAATAATAATGTATCAAATTGACGAAAGAACCTCGGGTTTACCCTTTTAAACCCAGGGGATCTGTGGCTTGAAAGCGCGCCAATGAAACGCTATTGGGCGCTGGCATGCTGCCGTCTGCCAGACGGCAGTGCAGATCCAGGTGCCGCTCCGAACCCGCCCATAGGCGCCGGTACAGTTCCTGGCAAAGCAGCCGGGCAGTTTTGCCAGGCCAGCCTGGTGGAATCAATGCGGCGGGCAGGCCGGGGTCGCGCAACAGCAGCCGGCGGTAGTCGTGGATCAGCAGGACGCGCAACAAGAATGCGCTCTGGTCGTCGATCCCATCCTGGTCTGCGTCCGTAGCGGCTTGGGCGCCGTGCAAGCGCGCCACCTCCAGCAAAGGCTGGTAGGTTTGCACAAAGCTGGCGTAGCGTAAGCCGAGCTGATCCAGATCCCAGGCGCGCTTGACGACATCGGCGCTGCTGGCTGCGCCAGCAAACCCCAACTCTCCCGCCAGCATGGGGAGCAGCGACTTTCGAAGGCTACCCAATCCCTCATCCAACAGGGCGTCAAAGGCCGTGCCCAGTTCTGCGCTGGGGTGAATAAAGACCGCAGGACTGAGGCTACCAAAACCATGCCAAAAAAGCGCAGAGCGCAAAGCCTCGCGCTCTTTGGGTTGGAGTTCGCCAGCGATCAGAATCAGACGCCAGCGCTGGTCCCACACGGGATCGGTATTGGCATAAATATGGCGCGAGGCCTCGGCGATGCGGTGTTGGCCGGTCGGGCTGAGAAAGTAGTCCGACCGACGGCCGCGCACTTGCGGCTGCAACCAGTCTTCCTTGACTAGACGAAAGAGTGCGGTGCGCACCAGGCGCTCGTTGAGCGCCAACGGCTCCAACAGCTTGGCCAGGCTACCCACCCAGATGCCGCCGCCCCGGGGGAAAAGTGCGTCTCCAAACACCGAAATGATCAGCGACCCCGCCTGCATGCGCGGTTTTTGACAAAAGGCCCGGATATGGTTTTGGATAAGGGAATTCACAAGGAAAGCCCGCGCTGGCGGGCGAAAGGGTCAGCGCGCAAGGCGCTCTTAGGGTTAATCATGATACATAATAATTCAATTATCGAATAAATTATGTGTAATATCGCGACCTCGATAGGTACGCTTTAGGCTCGGTCTAGTGTCCGTGGCCTTCGAAAATGGGTAGCTTTTGCTGGAGATCAGAACATGAAATCGCCGCTGGTTTTAGATTTTCGCACCGCTGGGCACGGCGCGCGGGCCCGTAGGATTTCCCTTGCTCGATAAGCCTGTGCAGGCGCCTGGCAGCGCGCCCGACCCCTTGGCGCTTGCCCAAGCGGTCGCCCGAGGCATGCTGGAAAAAGACCGTGCCGCCCAAGGTCTGGGCGTGGAAATTTTGGATGTGCAAGCCGGGCGGGCCACGCTGTCGATGCGGGTGCGCGCGGATATGACCAACGGCCACCAGACTTGCCATGGCGGCTACATCTTTGCGCTGGCCGATACCGCATTTGCCTATGCCTGCAACAGCTACAACCTCAAGACCGTGGCTGCCGCCTGCTCGGTTGATTTCCTGGCGCCTG
>CANNEW010000145.1 GCA_947503685.1 Comamonadaceae bacterium
TGCACAGTGCGCCCGATATCGCGCAGCCCCTGGCATTTATCGTTCCCGCCTACCGTTGGTGGGAAAAGCCTTTTTACGGGGTGGGCCTGAAGCTTTACGACCAGCTGGCCGGCGACGCGGGCCTGGGCAAGACCAAGCTATTAGGCAGCCAGGCGACTTCGTCCCTGATTCCGGCGGCCCGCACCCAAGGGCTGCGTGGTGGGGTGCTTTACTGGGACGGCCAGTTCAACGACGCGCGACTGGCTATCGCCATCGCCCGTACGGCGGCACGGCAAGGCGCATTACTTGTCAACTACTGCCGGGCCGACGCCTTGTTGTATGAGGGTGCTCGCATCGCCGGACTGCGCTGCACCGATACGCGCAGTGGAACGCCCTACTGGGTTCGCAGTCAATGCGTGATCAATGCAAGCGGCGTGTGGGTGGACGCCTTGCGCGAAAAAGATGCTGAGCAGGAGTCCGCCGCCGCATTTAAGCCGCTGGTGGCACCCAGTCAGGGAGTGCATTTGGTGGTGGACCGCAGTTTTCTGCAAGGCGATACCGCCCTGATGGTGCCTAAAACTTCGGACGGGCGGGTGCTTTTCGCCGTGCCCTGGCTGGGTAAAGTCATTTTGGGCACCACAGACACCCCGCGCCAGGATTTGTCCCGCGAGCCGCAGGCCTTTAAGGAAGAGGTGGACTTTATTTTGGACGAGGCCGGCAACTACCTGCGCCGTGCGCCCACCCGCGCCGATGTGCGCAGCATTTGGGTGGGCTTGCGCCCCCTGGTCAAACACCAGGACGATCAGGACACCAAAACCCTGAGCCGGGAGCACACCGTCGCCATCAGCAGATCCGGGCTGGTCACGGTGACCGGCGGCAAATGGACCACGTACCGGGTGATGGCTGAGGACGTATTGGCTGCTTGCCAGCAGGCCCGCTTGCTTGCTGCGTTGCCCGCATGTATCACGCAGCAGGCCCGCATGGTGGGTGCGCCGCCGGCGCAGGCTGCCCTTACTTCGCTGACCCTGCCGCCCGGATTGCATTCTTATGGCGTGGAGCAGGCACTGGTTCAGTCGCTCCCAGGCGCTGACCGGTGGATCAGCCCGGGCTTGTCCGAGGCCATGGTCCGTTTTGCGCTGCGCTATGAATATGCGCTGACGGTGGAGGACGTGCTCGCGCGCCGTTCGCGACTCTTGTTTCTGGATGCGCAACAAGCCGCGGCCGTAGCCAGCCAGGTGGCAGCCCTTATTCACGAGGAACTGGGGCAGGACGGCGATGAGGGTGGTTTTCTGGAAATTTGCACCCATTTTTCATTGGTTCCTTGAATCAGGTCGAAAAAATAGGGAATGCTTCAAAAATAGTGCATAATCGCTGGCTTCGCTTGTAAAAGCTGAAGATTCTGCCCACATGGAGTCAGCCCGAACGGTTCGGGTTGAGGACAGCGGGCCCAAGACTGACTGGTCTGCGTTTCCCTAGTGATTTGGGGGGCGCTTCCGGTGCAAGTTGGGAAAAACTGACATGATCCAAACTGAATCTCGACTGGAAGTCGCCGATAACACCGGCGCGAAATCGGTCCTCTGCATCAAGGTGCTGGGTGGCTCGCGCCGCCGTTACGCCAGCGTAGGGGACATTATCAAGGTGAGCATCAAAGAAGCTGCACCGCGCTCTCGTGTCAAAAAGGGCGAGGTCTACAGCGCCGTGGTGGTTCGCACCGCCAAGGGCATCCGCCGCTCTGATGGCTCTTTGGTGAAGTTTGATGGCAATGCAGCCGTGTTGCTGAATGCCAAGCTTGAGCCTATTGGCACCCGCATCTTCGGACCGGTTACGCGTGAATTGCGTACCGAGAAGTTCATGAAGATCGTGTCTCTGGCTCCCGAAGTTTTGTAAGGACAGGCTATGAACAAGATTCGCAAGGGCGATCAAGTGATCGTCATCGCAGGACGGGACAAAGGCAAGCGCGGCGTCGTGACATTGCGCAGCGACGACTCGCATGTGCTCGTCGAAGGTGTAAACCAGGTCAAGAAGCACACCAAGCCCAACCCGCTCAAGGGAACGACCGGCGGCATCGTGGATAAAACCATGCCTATCCACCAATCCAATATTGCTATCTTCAATGCGGCATCGGGTAAAGCCGACCGTGTTGGTATCAAGCTACAGGCCGATGGCAAGCGCGTTCGCGTTTACAAGTCCAGCGGCGACGAAATCAAGGCGGCATAAATATGGCACGTTTACAACAACACTACCGCGAGAAAGTCGCTCCTGATTTGATTGCCAAGTTTGGCTTTAAGTCGCCCATGCAAGTTCCCCGCATCACCAAAATCACCCTCAATATGGGCGTGAGTGAAGCGGTGGCGGACAAGAAAGTCATGGACAGCGCAGTTTCAGACCTGACAAAAATCGCTGGCCAAAAACCGGTGGTCACCAAGTCCAAAAAAGCGATCGCGGGTTTCAAAATCCGCGAAGGCCAGGCTATTGGCTGCATGGTCACGCTGCGTGGCGTGCAAATGTACGAATTTTTGGATCGCTTTGTCACCGTGGCTTTGCCCCGTGTACGCGACTTCCGTGGTATTTCCGGGCGCGCCTTTGACGGCCGTGGGAACTACAACATCGGCGTGAAAGAGCAGATTATTTTTCCTGAGATTGAGTACGACAAAGTTGACGCTTTGCGCGGTCTCAATATCAGTATCACCACGACCGCGAAATCCGACGAAGAGTGCAAGGCACTGTTGGCCGGTTTCCGTTTCCCGTTCAAGAATTGAGGTGACCAGTGGCAAAAATGGCTTTAATCCAGCGTGAACTCAAGCGCGACAAACTGGTCGCCAAATACGCGAAGAAACATGCCGCCCTCAAGGCGATAGCGGGCGACGCAAAGCGCAGCGACGACGAGCGGGCAGCAGCGCGCCTCGACTTGCAAAAGCTTCCGCGCAATGCCAACCCCACACGCCAGCGTAACCGCTGCGCGATCACGGGCCGCCCCCGTGGCACGTTCCAGCAATTTGGTCTGGCCAGAGCAAAAATCCGCGAAATGGCGTTTGCCGGTGAAATCCCCGGTATCGTCAAGGCGAGCTGGTAAGCGGCAGGAGAACCCGATATGAGTATGAGTGATCCCATCGCCGACCTGTTGACGCGTATCCGTAACGCGCAAATGGTCGCCAAGCCCACCGTGCTGGTGCCTTCTTCCAAAGTGAAGGTCGCTATTGCACAGGTGCTCCAAGATGAAGGCTATATCGACGGCTTCAAGGTAACGACGGCCGCTGGCAAGTCGGAACTTGAAATCGCACTGAAGTATTACGCAGGTCGTCCGGTGATTGAGCGTATCGAGCGCGTCAGTCGTCCCGGCTTACGTGTGTACCGCGGCAGCGACGCGATTCCCCAAGTGCAAAACGGCTTGGGTGTAGCGATTGTGACCACGCCGCAAGGTGTGATGACAGACCGCAAAGCGCGCGCCAATGGCGTCGGCGGCGAAGTGCTGTGCTACGTGGCCTAAGCTGCATTCTGGAGAAACAACTATGTCCCGAGTAGGTAAACGTCCTGTCAGCATCCCTGCTGGCGTTGATGTGCAGATCAAGGAAGACCAGATTAGCGTCAAGGCAGCCGGTGGCACTTTGCATCTGGCTCAAAACGCACTGGTCAAAATTTCTAATGAGTCAGGCGCCCTGGTGTTCGCGCCTGCCAATGATTCGCGTGCCGCCGATGCCATGTCTGGCACCATGCGCCAGCTGGTCAGCAATATGGTTACCGGTGTAACCCAGGGCTTTGAGAAGAAGCTCATGCTGGTAGGTGTGGGTTTCAAAGCGCAGGCTACGGGTAATAAGCTCAACCTCGCGATCGGATTTTCACACCCCGTCAATATGGAAATGCCTGCGGGTATCACCGTGGCCACGGTGACCCCGACTGAAATCTCTATCAAGGGTGCGGACCGTCAGCGCGTGGGTCAGATCGCAGCGGAAATTCGTGGTGTGCGTCCTCCTGAGCCTTACAAAGGCAAGGGCATCCGTTATTCGGATGAGAAGATCACCATCAAAGAAACCAAGAAGAAATAAGGAACTGCACTATGTTGACGAAAAAAGAACAACGTCTTCGCAGAGCGCGTCAGACCCGCATCCGTATTGCAACCCAAGGTGTTGCACGGCTGACGGTCAACCGTACCAATTTGCATATCTACGCAACCGTGATTGCCGGTACCGGCGACCGCATTGTGGCCACTGTTTCGAGCCTGCAGGCCGATGTGCGCAGCGCGCTGGGTGGTTCGGGCAAGGGTGGCAATGTGGTCGCAGCCCAAATGGTTGGCAAGCTGGTGGCTGAAAAAGCCAAGGCTGCCGGCATCGAAAAAGTGGCCTTTGACCGTGCGGGCTTTGCCTACCACGGCCGGGTTAAGGCCTTGGCTGACGCGGCGCGCGAAGCAGGCTTGCAGTTTTAAGCAGATCGGAATCAACCATGGCTAAAGTACAAGCAAAAATGCAGGGCAAGGTCGAAGGACCCGAGGATGGTCTGCGCGAAAAAATGATCGCGATCAACCGCGTGACCAAAGTGGTCAAGGGTGGTCGTATTCTGGGCTTTGCCGCTCTGACCGTGGTCGGTGACGGCGATGGCCGTATCGGCATGGGCAAAGGCAAATCCAAGGAAGTGCCGGCCGCAGTCCAAAAAGCGATGGAAGAAGCGCGCCGCAATATGATCAAGGTGAGCCTGAAAAACGGCACTATTCACCACCAGGTGATGGGTCACCACGGTGCTGCCAATGTCATGATGGCGCCAGCTCCCAAGGGAACCGGCATCATCGCCGGTGGTCCTATGCGCGCGGTGTTTGAAGTCGTTGGCATTACCGATATCGTGGCCAAGAGCCATGGTTCGACCAACCCCTACAACATGGTGCGTGCCACCCTGGACGCATTGTCAATTTCCACCACGCCTTCGCAGGTTGCGGCTAAGCGCGGCAAATCTATCGAAGAGATCTTCGCCTGATCGGAGACTTGTCATGACTACACCTCAAACCGTAAAAATCCAGTTGGTGCGTAGCCCGATTGGTTGCAAAGAATCTCACCGGGCCACCGTGCGCGGTTTGGGTCTGCGCAAAATGGGGAGCACCAGCGAGTTGGAAGACACGCCGGCCGTTCGCGGAATGATCAACAAGATCAGCTATCTGATCAAAGTTCTGTAAGGGGCCGATGATGGAACTCAATGGCATTAAGCCTGCATCAGGCGCCAAGCACGCCAAGCGTCGTGTCGGTCGCGGTATCGGCTCGGGTCTTGGTAAGACCGCCGGTCGCGGTCACAAAGGTCAAAAGTCGCGCGCCGGCGGCTACCACAAAGTGGGTTTTGAAGGCGGCCAGATGCCTATGCATCGCCGTTTGCCCAAGCGTGGCTTTAAATCTCATTTGCTCAAGTACAACGCTGAGATCACTTTGACCACGCTGGAAGTTCTCGGACTGCCGGAAGTGGACATGCTCACGCTCAAGCAAGCCGGTGTGGTTGCACCGATTGCCAAGGTGGTGAAAGTGATACACACCGGTGCTTTGACCAAGGCCGTGAAGCTGACCGGTATTGGTGCAAGCGCCGGTGCCAAAGCAGCTATAGAAGCGGCTGGCGGCAGCATCGCTTAATGGATTTGAGAATAGCCCGTGGCAAGTAACTCTGCGCAAACAGCTAAGAACGGCAAGTACGGCGACTTAAGTCGCCGCTTGGTGTTCCTGTTGCTCGCCCTGGTGGTGTACCGGGTGGGCGCGCATATTCCTGTGCCGGGTATCGATCCGAATCAATTGCAGCAACTTTTCAACGGTCAGCAAGGTGGCATATTGAGCCTATTCAATATGTTCTCCGGCGGCGCCTTGTCGCGGTTTACCGTCTTCGCACTGGGCATCATGCCCTATATCTCTGCCTCCATCATCATGCAGTTGTTGGGTTATGTGGTGCCCACTTTTGAGCAACTGAAGAAAGAAGGCGAAGCCGGGCGCCGCAAGATTACGCAGTACACGCGCTATGGTACTTTGGGCCTGGCTTTATTCCAATCTATGGGTATTGCTTTGGCGCTGGAGTCGTCCGCGGGCTTGGTGGTGTCCCCCGGCATGGGCTTTCGTATTACCGCGGTGGTGACTTTGACCTCCGGCACGATGTTCTTGATGTGGCTGGGTGAACAAATAACCGAGCGTGGCTTGGGTAACGGTATTTCTATTTTGATTTTCGGCGGCATTGCTGCGGGTCTGCCCAGTGCCGTCGGCGGATTGTTGGAGTTGGTGCGAACCGGCGCCATGAGTATTTTGATTGCCCTGGTGATTGTCGCGCTGGTGGTTCTGGTGACTTATTTCGTGGTCTTCGTTGAGCGCGGCCAACGCAAGATTCTGGTGAACTACGCGCGCCGCCAGGTGGGCAATAAAGTCTATGGCGGCCAATCGTCGCATCTTCCGCTCAAGCTCAATATGGCGGGCGTCATCCCTCCGATTTTTGCTTCTTCGATTATTTTGTTGCCGGCCACGATTGCCAACTGGTTCAGCAGCGGTGAGTCCATGAGCTGGCTCAAAGACATTGCCGGCACGCTCAGCCCCGGCCAGCCGGTATATGTGATGCTGTATGCCAGCGCTATTGTGTTTTTCTGTTTCTTTTACACCGCTTTGGTGTTTAACAGCCGCGAGACGGCGGACAACCTAAAAAAGAGCGGCGCGTTCATTCCTGGCATCCGCCCGGGGGACCATACCGCAAAATACATCGACAAGATTTTGCTGCGATTGACGCTGGCTGGTGCGGTTTACATCACCTTTGTGTGTTTGCTGCCCGAATTTCTGATTTTGAAATACAACGTGCCTTTTTACTTTGGCGGTACGTCATTGCTGATTATTGTGGTCGTCACCATGGATTTCATGGCCCAGGTACAAAACTACCTGATGTCGCAGCAATATGACTCATTGTTGAAAAAAGCGAGCTTCAAGTCGTCTTAAACAAGACTTGAAATCAAAAATGGGGTTGGCAGCGATGCTGTCAACTACGGGTTGTGGCAGGTAATAGTGACCAAGACGTCAGTCAGGGCACTTTGGTAGTTTTAGGAGAATAGAAATGAAAGTCTCGGCTTCGGTCAAGAAAATTTGCCGCAATTGCAAGATTATCCGTCGCAAGGGCGTGGTGCGTGTGATCTGTACAGATCCGCGTCACAAGCAGCGCCAGGGTTGATAGCTAGAGTTCTAGAGGAAAAATATGGCACGTATCGCTGGTATCAATATTCCGCCGCACAAACATGCGGAAATCGGAC
>CANNEW010000146.1 GCA_947503685.1 Comamonadaceae bacterium
TTCCAACCTTTGACCGGCGGTAGTTATGAAAGCGCAAGGCGCAAAAACTCCACACCTGTGCCCGGCAAAAAGCTGGCAGGCAAAGGGCCACGTCCCGGTACCCTGTTGACCCAGCACACCGGTCTGCCCCCGCGCGCGGGCATCAAGGCGACAGCGCGCTCAGCCAAGGTCCAGCCCCGCTGAGCCTGGTTGCGTCTGGCTTAGCCCCGTTTAGAAAAGCTTGCCGAGGAATCCCACGGGGGGCCGTCGCCGATCAGCCTGAGGTTGCAGCCGCCAGCAGCACGCACCTTCGGACATCCAGTCCCAGCCAACGCAGGGCAATGACTTCACGCTGCATTAGGTCAAGGCCAGTGATTTTCCGGGTAGCGTGGGCGAGGCGGTCAATTCACTGCTCAATCTGCACGGCCCCAAACAGGAAGCCGGCGAATTGCAACGCATCAGCCGCTTAGGTGCCGGCCTATTGCTGCCGCATGCCGACAACACGATTTTTGGAATGCCCGACGAAGCGGGCCCTAAGGGCGACCGCGTTTGCTGCTTTGACAGCCGTGATTGGTGGCAGGTCAATGGCTGGACCGTCGGTGCCGAGGTGGGTTTGCGCTACCGGATTTATAAAAGTATTTATCTAGAGGCCACCCAAAAATTTGCTTATGGCGTCTTGCGCGGTGTGCCGGTGTACCGGGGCACTGCCGACCACTCGGTATGGATGTCCGAGCAGGTGTTCTCCACTGGCTTTTTGTTCTAGGCTAATGTCAGCGCAGCCAAAGCGCCGCCCGCGGGTTGTAATTAGCTGTCCGCTTGCGCGCCCAAGCTAAGCATGCGCTCCACATAGCGCGCAATCACATCGATCTCTAGGTTCACCCGCACGCCAGTCGCTAGGCGGTGTAGTGCGGTGTTGCTGATGGTGTGCGGAATCAGGTTGATGCTGAACTCACATCCGGCGCTCGAGTCATTGACGCGGTTCACGGTGAGGCTGACGCCGTTGACAGTAATCGAGCCTTTGTAAGCAAGGTATTTGGCCAATGCCTGCGGCGCCAGAATGCGCAATTCCCAGCTTTCGCCCACGGGCGCGAAATGCACCACCTTACCGATGCCATCGACATGGCCGGAGACCAAATGTCCGCCCAGGCGGTCATTGGCGCGCAGTGCTTTTTCCAGATTCACTTCGCCCACCGTGTCCAAGCCGCCAGTTTTATCCAGTGATTCGGCCGATATGTCCAGGGTAAAAACGGGCGCTTGTGCATCTTGCTGCAGCGTGGTGACCGTCATGCAGGCGCCGTTGACGGCGATACTGTCGCCCAGGCCCGCGTCGTCCAGATAGCCTGGTGGGCATTGCACATAGAGGCGCTTGCCATGGGCCTGGCTGGCGCCCAAATCGTCGATACGGGTAATGCGGCCTACGCCGGTAATGATGCCTGTAAACATAGAACTCTTAAAAAAAATTAAAAATCTGCGCTGCCTTGCAGACGCGCCAGGATACGCAGGTCCGGCCCGATGCGCTGCGCGCTTTGAAAGTCCAGCGCCAGCCCGTGGGCCAATGCGCTCAAAGGCCCGAAGTTGGACAGGCCTGCACCCTGGCCTAGCCAGAGGGGCGCCAGGTACACCAGCATTTCATCGACCAGGCCGGCGCGCAGCAGCGAGCCATTGAGCTTATGGCCGGCCTCGATATGCACTTCATTGCATTCGCGCCGCGCCAGGTCCTGCACCATCGCTTGCAAATCCACTTTGGGTGCTTGATCTTCATGCCCGGCGGGGCCCGGCAAATACACAATCTCGGCACCAGCCTGGCGCAGCGCCGCTTCCCGCGGGGCGTGGGGCTGGGCCGCATAGATCAACACCTTTCGCGGCGGGCCGAACAAAGCAGCATCGGGCGGCGTTTGCAAAGCGCTGTCCACAATCGCCAGCATGGGCTGGCGCGGCGTTTGCACATGGCGCACGTCCAGCAGCGGTTTGTCCGCCAGCACCGTGCCCACGCCGGTCAGCACCGCGCAGGCGCACGCACGCCAGGCATGGCCGTCGGTGCGCGCCTGTGCGCCGGTAATCCATTGACTTTGCCCATTGTCCAAAGCTGTCACGCCATCGAGCGAGGCAGCGACCTTGAGACGCATCCAAGGCCTGTGCCGCTGCATACGGCTGAAAAATCCAATATTAAGTTCGCGTGACTCTGTGGCGCCTGGCCCCACTTCCACCGCAATGCCCGCAGCGCGTAGCTTGGCAAAGCCCTGGCCTGCGACAAGCGGGTTAGGGTCTTTCAAGGACGCGACAACGCGGGTGATGCCGGCCTGCGCCAGCGCGTCGCAGCACGGCCCGGTGCGGCCCTGGTGCGCGCAGGGTTCCAGCGTGACGTAGGCGGTGGCGCCTTGGGTGCTTTGGCCTTGGGCTTGCGCGTCTTGCAGCGCCATGATTTCGGCATGCGGCCCGCCAGCCATCTGGGTGTGGCCCTGGCCGATGACCTGCCCCGCCGGGTTGACCAGCACGCAGCCCACGCGCGGGTTGGGCGAGGTGAGGTAGAGCGCGGACTGGGCCAGACGCAATGCACTTTCGATAGGTGGCATGGCGCTCACATCCTAGGCCATCAAGCCCCGGCGGGCTTAATTGTTGACCTCGTTGACCAAGGTTTTGAATTCATCAATGTCTTCAAAACTGCGGTACACGCTGGCAAAGCGCACATAGGCCACTTTGTCCAGTTTTTTCAGCTCGCGCATCACCAGTTCGCCAATGCGGGTGGAGGACACCTCGCGCAGGCCGGAGGTGAGTAGTTTTTCCTGAATTCGTTCCATGGCGCTGTCGATTTGTTCGGTGCTGACTGGGCGTTTGCGTAAGGCCAGCTTCATGGAGCCTACGATTTTGCTTTGGTCAAAATCAATACGTCGCCCGTCTTTTTTTACCACTACCGGGTAGCTGACATCGGCCCGTTCGTAGGTGGTAAAGCGTTTTTCGCAGGCGCCGCACTGGCGCCGCCTGCGGATGAAGTCCCCGTCCTCGGCCATTCGGGTTTCCACCACAGGGGTTTCCGAATGGCCGCAAAACGGGCACTTCATCGGGCTTATCCGTAAACCGGAAAGCGGGCTGTCAGCGCGTGAACCTTAGCGCGCACGGCGGCTATGTTGTCCGCGTTGTGCGGGTTGTCCAGCACGTCGGCGATCAGGTGCGCGGTGGCGCGCGCTTCCTCATCCTTAAAGCCGCGCGTGGTCATGGCCGGGGTGCCGATGCGCACGCCGCTAGTCACCATGGGCTTTTCCGGGTCATTGGGGATGGCGTTTTTGTTGATCGTCATATGGGCATCGCCCAGCACGCGCTCAGCGTCTTTGCCGGTGATTTTTTTGGATCGTAAATCGACCAGCATGACATGGCTTTGCGTACCGCCGCTGACGATGCGTAGGCCGCGCTCGGTCAGAGTTTTAGCCACGATGTCGGCATTGGTCAGCACCTGCTGCTGGTAGGCTTTAAAGCCATCGCCCAGCGCTTCTTTGAAGGCCACGGCTTTGGCGGCGATGACGTGCATCAGCGGGCCGCCTTGCAGGCCGGGGAACATGGCGCTGTTGATGGCTTTTTCGTGCTCGGCCTTCATCAAAATTATCCCGCCGCGAGGGCCGCGCAGGCTCTTGTGCGTAGTGGAAGTCACCACGTCGGCATGCGGCACCGGGTTGGGGTACAGGCCTGCGGCAATCAGGCCGGAGTAGTGCGCCATGTCCACCATGAAAATAGCGCCTACGTCTTTTGCCACCTTGGCAAAGCGGGCAAAGTCGATGTGCAGCGAATACGCGCTGGCGCCGGCGATGATCAGCTTGGGCTTGGACTCGTGGGCTTTGCGCTCCATCGCGTCATAGTCGATAGCTTCGTTGGCGTCCAGGCCGTAGCTGACCGCGTTAAACCACTTTCCGCTCATGTTGAGCGCCATACCGTGGGTCAAGTGGCCCCCTTCGGCCAGGCTCATGCCCATGATGGTGTCGCCGGGCTTGAGGAAAGCCAGAAATACCGCGACGTTGGCTGATGCGCCGCAATGGGGCTGCACATTGGCTGCGTCAGCGCCATAGATTTGCTTGAGGCGGTCGATAGCGAGTTGCTCGGCCACGTCCACGTTCTCGCAGCCACCGTAATAGCGCTTACCCGGGTAGCCCTCGGCGTATTTAATGGTCAATTGGCTGCCTTGCGCCGCCATAACGGCCGGCGAGGCGTAGTTTTCGCTGGCAATCAGCTCAATGTGGTGTTCCTGGCGCGTGTTTTCGGCCAGGATGGCGGCCCACAGTTCGGGATCGGTTTGCTCTATCAAATTATTGCGGTGGTACATGTCTCAGTCCTCAGGTTTTTATGAAATGGTCCAATACAGCTCTGACGGTGACAGGTGCTGCGGCTTAGTGGGCTTTGGGTGGATAACCCGAAAATTTGCAATCAGGCCTGGGTCCAGGCACCCGGCGTGCTCGGGCGGTAGTGGCACGGTGGGTTGGTGATGATTTTAGTGTTCAGGTTTAAGGCTCACGCTGGGCGTTGTTAAGAGCCCCGACAGCGGCTGGGCCATCGCCTTGCAAAATCACGGGCTGCGTCTGGGGCGCAGGAACCGATAAGGGCACCGGACGCCCGCTGAACACGGCTTGCAATCGCGTCTGCTCCGCCAGCACCTTGCCGGCATAGCCGCCGTCATCTTCCAAATTGCCCGCGCCAACATACAGCTTGAGCCCCGCTTCTGCCGAACCGGCGCGCGCAATGCATTCCTGTAGCACTTTGACGCCCACTCTGACATTGGATAAGGCGTCAAAGGCGGCCAGCGTGCCGCCAAAGCGGGTGTACTTGTCGCCATGGATATGGGTCATGACCTGCATCAGGCCTTGCGCGCCCATGGGGCTTTGCGCGATCGGGTTAAAACCCGACTCCAAGGCCATGACGGCCAGTATGAGCAAGGGGTCGATCTTCGCCTTGGCGCCAGCTGCGAAAGACTCGGATACTAAAGCTGCCATGGGCTCGGGTGCGATGTTGTACTTGCGGCTTAACCACTGGGTTACGGCACCCTGCGGCTTGGGTAGGTCTTTGGGATCCATAGCCGTGACGCGGTCTGTCGCGGTGCCGGTGACCAGGCTGGAAAAAGTCTCGTGATGGTCTTGCAGCCACTCCATTAATTGCAACTGACCGGCCTGGCGCAAATCCGGCTGCAAGCCGATGGTGAGTCCGAAAAACATCACAGCCAGGCCCACGAGCGCAAAGCTGTTGTGCGTGATTTCCATAAAACCATGGACGATGTCGCCAGCGACGACAGAGAGCGATTTTCGAAGACTTTGGGCTGGGTTCATGCGACTCCTTGTTGTATAGCGTTCCCACTTTCAAAAAGCCTGGCGGGAGGGTGTGCGAGTTGCGAGACAGGCGCACGAAGCGGCGCCGGTGGGGTAGCGCAGGTCTGCGTGCTAGCTTTGCCAAGCTGTTTCAGCAAAGGTCAGGACGGCTGGTAGCCGGTGGCAAAAGCATAATCCCGACAACATAGTATACCGGTCTACCCCCTCCTAGGGGCCCCTGTGCGGGCACCACCCGTGCCATTTAAGCGCAGGTTTTTCGGCTCTGCGCGCCAAAATTTGGTGCCGCCTTGCCTGAAGGTGCCGCATTGAAGGACAATTGCGCCCTTTTAGCGGCTTTTGATGCCGCATTTTGTTTGTTTCTATTTAGCAAGGCTCCACGTGTCGACGACTGCATCCAACAAGACCCATGACATCGCCCACTGGGACGCCATCACCGGCGGCGCTTTCTCTGCGGCGACATCGGGCGAACGGTCGCAGCGGGTCAAAGACTGGTTGGCTAGCGATCCCGCACAGGATGCGGTGGCCGAGGTGTACCGAGAGCTCAGTACCCGCGACAAAGGCGCAGGCAAACTCTTACGCGAACGCCTGGACGACGCCAAACGGGCAAAGGCCCAGGAAGCTATCGCTGCCGAATGGGAGGCCAAGGCCCGCACCTTATTGGATTTGTCCAAAATGAATATTGCCGACGCCCTGGCTTGGCAGCGCGATGCCGCCAAGGCCGGAGCACCGCTCAGCCGCGAGCCCCTGGCTGGCATCAAATTGCAATTAGCCGAACGGGTGCGCGTGATCGAGGACTTGCAGCACCAGGCACAGGTGCAGCGCGAAGCCGCAGTGCTGCTGGCGCAACGCATTGAAGTGATGTCCACCAAGCCCTGGCAGGATGCCCAGGCCGCGCACAGCGCGTTGTCGACCGACGTTGACCATTGGCAGACCCAGGCCTCCCAACTGGTAGCGCATGCCGGCTGGGCCAGTGTCGATATGAAGTTTGCACCCGTGCTCGATACGGCCAAGGCGCAATTGCTGGTGGTCTGGGAGGCTTTTGACGCCGTCTTGGCCCAAGCCGTACTGGCCGCGCAAGACCCCCAGGCGCCGCTGCCCCCGGTGGCAGTATGGGCAGATTCCTTGCGTGCGGAGCGCCAGCAGGCGCAGGCCGCAGCCAAGCCAGCCAAACCTGTGGCAGACCCGGCGCAGCGCGAGGCGGCGCAGACCAAAGTCCGCGAAGTCTTGGCCCAACTCGAAGCCGAGGTGGGCCAGGGTCACGGTAAAGCCAGCGCCGGCGCGGCCAATGCCTTGCGTCAGGCGCTCAAAGAGTTTGGCCGCTTGATCGATGCGAAACTCGACGCGCAAGCCCAAGCCGCGCTGGCAGCCGCTGGCGAACTAGAGGGCTGGCAGCGCTGGCGGGCCGATCAGCTGCGCGAAGAATTAGTCATCAAGGCCGAGGGCCTGCTCAAGCGTCCAGAAGGCCAAGCGCTTGGCGGGCGCAAGATGCAGGAAACCCTGCGTGCCATGCGCGAGCAATGGAAACAAACCGATCAGGGCGGTGTGCCCAACCATGGCTTGTGGAAACGCTTTGACGAAGCCTGCAATGCGGCACATAAAGTGGTGGAAGCCTGGCTGGAAAAGCTCAAAGCCGATGCCCTGGAGCACCGCCAACAGCGCCTGACCCTGATTGAAGAAGTGAAAACCTGGGCAGACGCGAACCGTACTGCCCTCGATGAAGACTGGAAAGGCTTTAGCCGCATCCTGCATCAGTTTGGCGACCGTTGGCGCAATGCCGGTCACCTGGGCGAAAAGGCTTTTGCCGAATTACAGCCTTTGTGGAAGGAAGCTATTTCCCACGCCGCCGAGCCGCTGGAGACCTTGCAGGCCCAAAGCGTGCAATTGCGCCAGACCATGATC
>CANNEW010000147.1 GCA_947503685.1 Comamonadaceae bacterium
TTTGGGTGCTGGCCGGCGATGTGTATGTGCCGGACTTTGCCTTTGACGCCCAAGCCGTGGCGCACTTTGCCGCCAGCGACAAGCTAGCCCATATCTGGCTGGTACCCAATCCGCCGCACAACCCCCAAGGCGACTTTGGCTTGGGGCCTGGCGGCGCAAGTGGCGCTCAGGCATCCGCATTGGCGCTCAATGTGCCCGCCGATAGCCTTGAGGCGCGCTACACCTACAGCACCATCGGCCTGTACCGCTGCGCTTTGTTTGCGCCGCCTTGGTGCAGTATTGCGCCGGGCAATCCGCAGGGCGCCAAAGCGCTGCTTGCACCCCTGTTGCGCGCTGCGATGGACCAGGGCCGCGTCAGCGCCAGCCTATACACCGGCCTTTGGACGGATGTGGGTACGCCGGAGCGCCTGCATGCACTCAACTATTCTTCCACCTTGCAAGCTTCACACCTATGAACACCATGCTGTACCAAAACCGACGTGCCCAGGTGGCCGCCGAGATCGGCCCGCGCGGCCTGGCCCTCGTGCCGACTGCGCCGGAGCAGCCTCGCAACCGCGATGCCGATTTCCCCTACCGCTTTGACAGCTATTTTCACTCACTGTGTGGCTTTGGAGGCGCGTCTGCCCGGCTTGCTCGACGGTTGCGACAACGCCTGGTACCCGTTTGCCACGCACAGCGGTTTGGAAGCGCGGGTGCAAAGCGCTTTGCAAAGCCTGCGTGATCGGGTGCGTTACGGCACGCTGTGCCCAGGCGGGCAGCAGGACTTGTGCAGCGTGCTGGACGAAATGCGCCTGATCAAAGACGCGCAAGAGCAAGACACTATGCGCCGGGCCGGCCACATCAGCGCTGGGGCGCATATACGCGCCATGCAAACCAGCGCCCGTATGTTGCGCGCCGGGCAGGAGGTGCGTGAATACCACTTGGAGGCCGAGTTATTGCATGAGTTCCGCCGCCATGGCGCACAGTCGCCGGCCTATACCTCTATCGTGGCTGCCGGGGCCAATGCCTGTGTCTTGCACTACCGGGCCGATACCGCCTTGGTCAGGCCCGGTGAACTGGTCTTGATCGACGCAGGTTGTGAGCTCGATGGCTATGCCTCGGACATCACCCGCACTTTTCCGGCCAACGGCCGCTTTACCGGGCCACAGCGCGCGCTCTACGAGCTGGTGTTAGCGGCGCAAGTCGCGGCGATTGCTGCAACGCATGCTGGCGCCCGCTTTACCGATCCGCACGAGGCCAGCGTGGCGGTGCTGGCCCAGGGCATGCTCGATGTGGGCTTACTCGATAAAGACAAAGTAGGAACCGTGCAGGACGTGATTGAAAAGCGCGCCTATTTTCAGTTTTATATGCACCGCACCGGCCACTGGCTGGGGCGCGATGTGCACGACTGCGGCGCCTATACCGAGCCTTCGGAATTGGGCCACACCAGCGTACGCAAGGATGCGCTCACCGGCCAAGCCATTGTGGATCGGCCTGCGCGCATCTTGCGCCCGGGCATGGTGTTGACGATTGAGCCGGGCATTTACGTGCGGCCGGCGCCGGGCGTGCCAGAGCAGTTCCACCACATCGGTATCCGCATCGAGGACGACGCCATCGTGACCGAACAAGGTTGCGAGTTGATCAGCCGTGGCGTGCCCGTCGATGCCGATGCCATCGAAGCTTTGATGCGCGCCTAAACCATGGCACGCAAGCAAACCCGTTTTTGTTGTGGCTTGCTGGTCTTGCTGGCAGCGCACTTGGGCGCGCAGGAACTGCCGCAAAATCCGGCCCCGACAACGCCCGCCGTAGCCGCGCAAGACCCCGGGGAATTGCAAAGCAGTCCGGCGCCCGCGCGCACCCCAGGGAAAGCACCGCAGCCGCAAAACGTGCTCAAGCCAGTTGAAATTCGCGCAAATCTGGAGAGTGATACGCGGCGCTTGTCCACCGCCGCAAAAATCATCATAGGCCGCGAAGAGATAGAGCGTTATGGCGACAGCTCCATGGGCGAGTTGCTCAAGCGCTTACCCGGCATTACCAGCAGCGGCAGGCCCGGGCGCGGCGGGCCACCGGCCATGCGGGGTCTGGGCAGCGGCTACACACAAATCATGATTGATGGCGAGCGCGCGCCGCGCGGCTTTTCCCTGGAAGATATCTCGCCCGAGCAGGTGGAGCGCATCGAAATCATGCGCGCGCCCACCGCCGAGACCGGTGCGCGAGCGATTGCCGGCACCATCAACATCATCACGCGGGGCGGCTATGTCAAATACCTCAACAACCTGAGTGTGGGCGCCAGTTTGGAGAACGGTAAAGTGGCTCCCGGCGCTTCCTGGTCGCGCAGCGATACGGTTGATGGCATGTCCTACAGTTTGACTTTGTCTGCCGCGCGCATGGAGCGCGCTAACGACGAAAGCAAAACCACGGTGACCGAAAGCCTGGCTCGGCCGGAGGCGCCCACGGTTTTGCAAACCATGCAGGAAGTGGCGCGCGCGCAAAGCCAGCGCGACATGCTGCATGCCAACGGGAGATGGCAATGGGGCGGCACGGGCAGCGACAGCCTGGTGCTTACGCCGATGTTGATCATGAGCCACAACCAGGGCCAGTCCAGCAGCACACTCACCCAGAGCGGCGGGGTCTTGCCCTATGCATTGAGCGATACGGCCAGCGACAACCGCTTTTCCATGTTGCGACTGGGTACGAGTTGGAGCAGACGCATGGACGATGGCGCGCGTCTTTTGGTCAATAACAACCTGGGCCGCAGCACCTGGAACAATAATGCGAACACCTTGCAAAGTGGCGGGGCCAATGGCAGGCTGCCCTTGTCGCAGGATTCGGTGCAAACCGATACCACCTGGAACAGCAGCGCCAAATACTCTTTGCTGATTGCCGAAAAACACAACCTGGTCAGCGGCCTGGAGCTGGAGATGAATCAGCGCGAACAGAGCGCCAGCAGCTTGCGTGACGGCCAAAATCCGCTCGGCGATTTTGACGGTGATCTGTCCGCAAGCAGTCGACGTCTGGCCTTGTACACGCAGGATGAATGGGATATCAATCCGCACTGGGCCGCCCATGCGGGACTGCGCTGGGAAAGCATCAATACCAGCGGTTCTGCTGGTCAGGGCCAAGCCACGGTCAGTAACCAGAGTGCGGTGCTCACCCCCTTGCTGCACGCGGTGTGGCGGCCCGACCTGGCCTCCAAAGACCAAATTCGCGTCAGCCTGACGCGCAGTTATCGCTCGCCCGATCTGGGGCGCCTGATTGCACGACCCACCATCAACCGCTTTTTCCCCGACCGCGGCGCCAACAGCCCCCTGCACCCAGACAGTGCAGGCAACCCGGATCTGCAAGCCGAATTGGCCATGGGTATAGACACCGCCTACGAACACTATTTACCCGGCGGTGGTTTGCTCAGTGCCAATGTGTTTGTGCGCCAGATTAACAACTTGATGCGCTCGCAAACAGCGCTTGAAACGGTGCCCTGGGCGGATGTGCCGCGCTGGGTTTCGCGCATGCAAAACGTAGGCAGTGCGCTCACCAGCGGTTTGGAATTGGAAGCTAAATTTCGCTTGCGCGAAATCGATCCGGATGCGCCCGCAGTGGATCTGCGCGCCAATATGAGTCTCTTGCAGTCGCGCTTGACTTCGATAGGCGGCCCCAACAACCGCCTCGAGCAGCAGCCGGACGGCACACTCAACCTGGGGGCAGACTACCGTCTAAGCGGCCTGCCTTTGCGTCTTAGCGGTAACATTAACTGGACACCGGGCTACACCACCCGTTTGGCCGATACCCAGGAGGTCTGGCAAGGTGATAAATGGGTGCTAGACGCCTCAGCCTTGTGGATATTTACACCCAGTGTGCAATTGCGCTTGTCCGCCAGCAATTTACTGGCGCGCGATTACCTGACTGGTGGTAGTTTGTTATCGGCCCAAAGCAATGGCCTGCCAAGCCGCGACAACACCCAGACCACAGCGCCCAGCTACCTGAACCTGCAAGCCAGGCTGGAACTCAAGCTCTAAGCCTTGCCCTGGTGTGCCGACCCGGGGGCGTGCCACCAGCGGGCGTATCTGCGCCAATGGCGATAGAACTTATTTATTCATTGCCAAGCTTGAAGCCGCCTTTGCACAAGCCTTACAGGCAGCCCAAGCGCGCTGGGCCACTTTAGAGAAAGCGCAAAAGCGTTTTGCCGCCCTGGCCAAGGTGGAAGAGCGCCATGCCCGGCACTACCAATCGGTTTTGGCTACATTAGCCGCCTGATGGTGCAGTCCGCCTAGAACGCAAACCTGATGAATTTTGATCCAAGAGAAACCCCGATGAAAACCTATATATGTATTGTGTGCGGATTTGTGTATGACGAAGCGGCTGGCCGGCCTGAAGACGGCATTGCACCGGGCACCGTGTGGGCTGAGGTGCCCGACCGCTGGGCCTGCCCCGATTGCGGCGTCGCCAAGGCTGACTTTGAACTGGTGCCGGTGTGAGCGATATTTCTTTGCACCCGTCCGCCACCGGGTCCGATGCGCCGCAAACGTTGCCTCTGCTCATCGTCGGCGCAGGCCTGGCGGCTTGGACGGTAGTGCGCGAGCTGCGCAAACTCGATGCCCAGCGCCGCATCGTGATGCTCAGCAGCGATAGCGCGGATTTTTATGCCAAGCCCACGCTGTCCAACGCCCTGGCCCAAAAGCGCTCGGCAGATCAGTTGGTCACCACGCCGGCGGCCAAAATGGCCGAAACCCTGCAAGTGCAGTTGCTGCCGCATACCCGCGTGAACAGCCTGGATACGGGTGCACGCGCGCTCAGTTATGACGATGCGACGGGCCAGTCGCACAGCTTGCACTTCGGTGACCTGGTACTGGCCACCGGCGCTGACCCGATACGCCTGCCCATGGCGGGTAGCGCGGCGGCAAAGGTCCAATCCATCAACCACTTGCAAGACTTGGCGCGTTTCCACCAAGTGCTTGGAGCGGCCCCCAAAACCGTCTTGGTCATAGGCGCCGGTTTGATCGGCTGCGAATTTGCCAACGACTTGCTGGTTGGCGGCTACGGCGTACACGTGGTCGATCCATCGCCCCGGCCCTTGGCCTTGCTGCTGCCCGCCGCTGCCGGCGAACAGTTGCAAGAGGCTTTGCAAGGGCAAGGCGTGGCCTGGCATCTGGGAACCACGGTGCAAAGCCTGGACGCAGATGCGTCCTCGGGTCGCTTGCATGCGACTTTGGCCGATGGCAGCCACTTGCAGGTGGATGCGGTACTGAGCGCGGTGGGCTTGCGCGCCAATATCGCGCTGGCCGGTGCGGCGGGCATGGTCTGCGAGCGCGGCATCGTGGTGGACGCGCATTTGCAAACCAGTGCTGCCCATGTGTATGCCTTAGGTGACTGCGCGCAATATGCCAGCGCCGGTGCGCGTGTGCTGCCCTATGTCATGCCCATCATGAACGCAGCCAAAGCCCTGTCCGCGACGCTAGCTGGGCAGCCTACGGAATTGGTATTTCCCTTGATGCCGGTGGCGGTAAAAACGCCGGCACTTCCCATCGTGGTGGCGGCCCCCCATCCGGCCCTGAGCGGACAGTGGACGCAAGACCCGGGCTTAGAGGCCGGAACGGGTGGCGTCTGGCGTTTTGTCGATGCGGCCGGGCAGCAACGCGGCTTTGTGCTCACGGGCAAACAAAGTTCGAGGCGCATGGAGTTGGCAAAAACCACGCTGCTGTAGCGCGCTGCTTGTGAGGCATTGAAGGACGGGCGCTCAACCCAATTCCCCCTGACTACAATCGGCCCCCTCACAAGCAGATCGCCCCGGCTGCAAGCAGGCCGGTTGGCGCACAAGGAAGCACGATGGCCGACGACGTACCCACATCCCCCCCACATGCTGCCGATGTGCAGGCGGCTGATAAGCGAGCCGAATTGCGCCGCGCGGCGCTGGAGTACCACCAATACCCCAACCCGGGCAAAATTTCCATCGCGCCGACCACGCAGCTGATCAATCAACACGATTTGGCGCTGGCCTATTCGCCTGGCGTTGCTGCGCCCTGCGAAGAAATCGTCAAAGACCCGAATAACGCCTTCAAGTACACCAGCCGCGGCAACCTGGTCGCGGTCATCACCAACGGTACGGCGGTGCTCGGGTTGGGCGACATTGGCCCCCTGGCGGCCAAGCCGGTGATGGAGGGCAAGGCGGTTTTGTTCAAAAAGTTCGCCGGCATCGATGTGTTTGATATCGAAATCAACGAAAAGCACGACCTGGACAAGCTGGTGGACATCATTGCCTCGCTGGAGCCCACCTTTGGCGGTATCAATTTAGAAGACATCAAAGCACCGGATTGTTTTTACGTTGAGCGCCAGTTGCGCCAGCGCATGAAGATACCGGTGTTCCACGATGACCAGCATGGCACCGCTATCGTGGTGGGCGCGGCTTTACTCAATGGCCTCAAAGTGGTGGGCAAAGAACTCAAAGACATCAAACTCGTTACCTCCGGCGCTGGTGCCGCCGCGCTGGCCTGCCTAAGCCTGCTAGTCAAACTGGGGGTGCCGCGCAACCATATTTTTGTGACCGATTTGGCTGGCGTGGTCTACGAAGGCCGCACGGAGCTGATGGACGCCGACAAGATCGAGTTTGCCCAAAAAACCGATGCCCGAACGCTGCGCGAAGTCATGCTTGGGGCCGATGTGTTTCTGGGTCTATCGGCCGGTGGCGTGCTCAAGCCCGACATGGTGCAAAGCATGGCGCCGCGCCCTTTGATTTTTGCGTTGGCAAATCCTACGCCTGAAATCCTGCCCGAAGAAGTCAAAGCCGTGCGCGCAGACGCCATCATGGCCACCGGGCGCAGCGACTACCCCAACCAGGTCAACAATGTTTTGTGTTTTCCCTACATCTTTAGGGGCGCACTCGATGCCGGCGCATCCACCATCACCGTAGAGATGGAAATCGCTGCGGTGTACGCCATTGCCGAATTGGCCCAGGCTGAGCAAAGCGAAGTCGTGGCCGCCGCGTATGCCGGCGAACAACTGGCTTTCGGCCCCGAGTACCTGATTCCCAAACCCTTTGATCCGCGCCTGATGATCAAAATTGCGCCGGCGGTGGCCAAAGCGGCGGCCGATAGCGGCGTGGCATTGCGCCCGGTAGAAGACTTGCAGGCTTACCGCGAGCAGTTGCAAAGCTT
>CANNEW010000148.1 GCA_947503685.1 Comamonadaceae bacterium
ACCAGCCTCAACGCACGTCCTCGCGCCGGGCTTTGAGCATTTTGGTCTTGATACGGTTGCGCTTGAGGGGAGAAAGATATTCCACAAACACCTTGCCCAGCAAATGGTCCATTTCGTGCTGCACGCAGACGGCCAGCAAATCGCAAGCCTCAATGACCCGGCTCTTGCCCTGCGCGTCCAAAGCGCGCACATGCACCGCGTCAAAACGCTCCACCCCGTCGTAAATGCCGGGCACCGACAAACAGCCTTCTTCGTTGAGGCGCTTGCCGGGACTGGTCCAAACGAGTTCGGGGTTGATCAGCACCAGGGGTTGGTCGCGCTCCTGCGACACATCGACGACGATCAGACGCTCGTGCACATCCACCTGAGTGGCCGCCAGACCAATGCCACTGGCCTCGTACATGGTTTGCAACATGTCACTGACCAATAGGCGCACCCGCGCATCCACGGCAGTCACCGGCTTGGCCACGGTATGCAAACGCGGGTCGGGATAACAAAGTATGGAAAGTAAAGCCATGAAAAGAGGAATGAGAAAACCCTGTATTTTCTCTTTTTTGGCTACTTGGCTCCTAAATGAATGAAATTTTTGTTTCTTTGTGAGAAATTTTTGTAAAAATAGATTAATAATTATCAAATTAATAAAATTAAAAACATTGATAGAGGAGTGTGCGTGAAGCTTGCGATTGGGTACCCACTGCCAAGGGGCTGGCTTGCCATCGCTGCGATGCAGTGCGCACTAAGCTGCGCCCACGGTCAGACCGTGCCTGAATTGGACATCCAAGAAGAACCGCCCACCGTACGCCTGCTTGCGCAGGTGCGCAGCGAGCCCCTGGCGGCAAGGGTATCGTCCGCCTTGCAAACGCAGTCCATCGAAGCTTTTCTAAGTGCGCCGCAGGTTTTTGACCCGGCGCAATTCGATGCATTGCCCCGCATCGTGGGCGCTGCCGAACAAAAAAGCCTGTTGAGTAAAGGCGATGTGGTGTATGCGCGAACGGCAGCGAGCAATGGCTTTGTGCTGTCACCCGAAATGCCGCGTGAATGGAATATTTACCGCCAGCCCAAAGCGCTGAAAGACCCGGCTACAGGCCAAGTGTTGGGCATGGAGGCGGAGTATCTAGGGCGTGCGCGCTTGCTCAGCGATGAGCGCGTAGAGCAGAGCCAAAAGGAAGGTAAAGCCTTGGACACTATCGTGCCAGCCAGTTTTGAAATCGTACACGCAGCCTCTGAAATCCGCGTCGGCGACCGCCTATTTAGAAGCAATGAAAGCGCTTGGCGTACGCTGGTGCCCCAAGCACCAGCACGCGAGGTAGCGGCGACCATTATTTCCATCTACGGCAGCGGTGTCGCCAACGCCTCTAAACACCAAATCGTCGTACTCAATCAAGGCAGCCAGCAAGGGCTGGCGCCCGGACACCTGATGTCCATCCGCAAGACGCCAAGCCTGAGGACCGATGTATCGGATCCCAGCCGCCCGGCCTTGCGCCCCTGGGTCGGGGTGTCGGGTCAGGCCTTGGTATTTTTGACCTTTGACAAACTCGCCTACGCGCTGATCAGCGATAGCAACGGTCCGGTGCAGGTGGGCGACCGGCTGACGAGCCCCTGAGCCACAACGATGCAGCCCGCAAACCCCCACGCCTTGGACAGCACCGAACTGGGCGCATGGCTGCGCCTGCAATTGACGCCGGGTATCGGCAGCGTGCACGGCTGCCGTTTGCTCAAGGCCTTCGGCTTGCCCGCTGCGGTTTTCAGCCAAAGCCTGAGCGCCTTGCGCGCCGTCGTGCCCGAGCGCCAGGCGCAGGCCCTCATGCAAACCCCGGCCGACTTGGCGCCCGGCCTGCGCGCACTCCTGCAATGGCTAGACCAGGGCGGTGGGCAGCACCGGCTGGTGACACTGGGTGACCCAACTTACCCAGCCAGCCTGCTGGACATCTATGACCCGCCGCTGATGCTGTATGTAAAGGGCAGTGATGCCGCTTGGCAGCGCTTGCCGCAGGCGCCATGCATGGCCATCGTGGGCAGCCGCAACCCTACGCCCCAAGGCGCCGATAACGCCAGGGCTTTTGCGCGCAGCCTGGCCCAAGCGGGCCTGTGCATCGTGTCGGGTATGGCGCTGGGCGTGGATGCTGCAGCGCATCGTGGCGCCTTGGACATCCTGGAAAGCAGCTTACCAACCATCGCGGTGGTGGGGACTGGCCTGGACCGCGTGTATCCGGCGCAGCACGCCGCCCTCGCGAGTGCGATTGCCGAGCGGGGCTTGGTGCTTAGCGAATACCCTTTAGGCACCGCACCGCTTCCTGCGCATTTTCCACGCCGCAACCGCTTGATATCGGGCTTAGCGCGGGCCACCCTGGTAGTGGAAGCGGCTTTGCAATCGGGCTCGCTTATCACGGCCCAACAAGCCTTGGAGCAGGGCAAAGACGTATTTGCCATTCCCGGCTCCATCCACAGCACGCAGGCGCGCGGCTGCAATGCGCTCATTAAACAAGGCGCGCAACTGGTCGATTGCGTGCAGGATATTTTGGACGCGCCAGGCTTCCAAAGCATGCAAGTGCGGCAAGCAAGCGCCCCCAGCCTCGACGATCCAAGCGCGGATGCCTCGGACGCAAACACGGCGCTGCTGGACGCGCTAGGCTTTGATCCGTGCAGCCTGGAAGTCTTGCAAAGCCGTACCGGGTGGGATACCGCACGCCTGCAAGCGCAATTGATGGAATTGGAATTACTGGGCAAAGTCGGGCGATTGCCCGGGGGCCTGTTACAGCGATTAGGGGGCGATTCCCCTTAATTAATTTAAATATTGATTTTCATATTTTTTATAAATATAATGATGCATAAATCCTATTCTTCATTTATTAAAAATTCACACCATGAACGAAACACCTGATGTCCTGACCAGCCAGCAAGCAGCGCGCCTGCTGGGCTTATCCACCACGACCGTGCAGAAAATGGTGGCCAATGGTGAGTTGGAGGCCTGGGTCACCTCCGGTGGGCACCGCAGGATTTTCCGCAGCGCCGTAGAGAAAATGATGCCCAACCGCGTGGGCTTGAGCGATACCTCCGCGCGCCGGGCACTGCGGGTCTTATTGGCCGAGGACGACCCCATACAGGTAGCGTATTTCGAATCTTTGGTCAGACGCAGCGCGCATCCCGTGGCCTTGAGCGTCGCCGCAGACGGGTCTCAGGCCTTGATACAAATTGAGCGCCAAAGGCCGGATGTGGTAATTACCGACCTGATGATGAAGCCCTTTGACGGCTACCACCTGGTACGCGCCCTGGCCAGCGAATCGGCCTACCAGTCGCTGGCGGTACTGGTGGTAACCGCCAAGACGCCCGAGGAAGCGCATTTGGACGGCCAGTTGCCCGAGTGGGTGACGCTGTACCAAAAGCCGGTACCGCCCGAGCGCCTATTGGGCTATTTGGACGCGCTGAGCGGTCGGGTGGCGCGCGCCAAGCACAGCTAAGCGCCAGCCGATGCAGGCTTAGACGGTGGCGCCAGCGTTCGGGTCGTTGGGGTCTGTATCTTTTTTGACCTGACCCTTAATCAGATCCTCGCGCGTGATACCCAGCCACATGGCAATGGCTGCAGCCACAAACACTGAAGAGTAAATACCAAACAAAATACCGATGGTCAGCGCAAGCGCAAAATAATGCAAAGTGGCGCCGCCAAATAACAGCATAGACAAAACCATCAGTTGCGTGCAGCCGTGGGTAATGATGGTGCGGCTGATAGTGGAAGTAATGGCGTTGTCGATAATCTCCACCGTATTCATCTTGCGATAACGCCGGAAGTTTTCGCGGATCCGGTCAAAAATCACCACCGATTCATTGACCGAGTAACCCAGTACGGCCAACACCGCCGCCAGCACCGGCAATGAAAACTCCCACTGGAAAAATGCGAAAAATCCCAAAATAATCACCACGTCATGCAAGTTGGCGACGATCGCAGCAATGGCAAATTTCCACTCAAAGCGCACCGCCAAATAGAGCATGATGCCCACCACCACAAAGGCCAGCGCCTTAAGGCCATCGGTGGCCAATTCATCACCCACCTGCGGGCCGACAAACTCGGTGCGGCGCAAATTTGCTGAGGGATCAGCCGCCTTGAGCGCAGCCAATACTTTTTCACTTTGCTGACCGGGTGTGCCGCCCTTTTGCGCTGGCATACGAATCAGTACTTCTTGCGCAGTACCGAAGTTTTGGACCTGCACATCTTTAATGCCCAGGCCATCTACGGTGCTGCGAATGGCGGCCAGGTCGGCGCTTTGCGAATAGCCCACCTCCATCAGCGTGCCACCGGTAAATTCGACGGACAAATGCAGCCCGCGTGAGAACAGAAAAAACACGGCCACGAGGAAGGTAATCAGCGAGATTCCATTGAGCACCAAAGCATGGCGCATGAAGGGGATATCGCGGCGTATTTTGAAAAATTCCATATTTATTTCTCCCCATCCAGGCTCAGCGCAGTGCCGCTGCTGCCATCAGGACGCCAGACCGTCCCGATGGAGACGGTTTTAAGTTTCTTCTGCCGCCCGTACCAAAGATTGACGAGGCCGCGCGAGAAAAACACGCCGGAGAACATACTGGTCAAAATACCTAGGCAGTGCACCACCGCAAAACCGCGCACCGGGCCCGAGCCAAAAACCAGCAGGGCCAAACCGGCAATCAATGTGGTGACGTTGGAGTCCAGAATCGTGGCCCAGGCACGGTCATAACCAGCATGGATAGCCGCTTGCGGTGCGGCGCCATTGCGCAACTCCTCGCGCACACGCTCGTTGATCAGCACGTTGGCGTCAATCGCCATGCCCAGTACCAGCGCCATGGCCGCCATGCCCGGCAGTGTGAGCGTAGCTTGCAACATAGACAGCACCGCTACCAGCAGCAATAAATTGAGTGCCAAAGACACGCTGGAAATCACACCGAACAACAGGTAGTACACGCACATAAACACCGCCACGGCGGCGAAGCCCCAGGTGACGCTGTTAAAGCCCTTGGCAATGTTTTCCGCGCCTAGCGAGGGGCCAATAGTGCGCTCTTCGATAATTTCCATAGGTGCCGCCAGCGACCCGGCGCGCAGGAGCAGCGCGGTATCAGCCGCTTCCATCGTAGTCATGCGCCCGGAAATCTGCACTCGGCCGCCACCGATTTCAGAGCGTATGACTGGCGCGGTGACGACCTCGCCCTTGCCTTTTTCAAACAGCAATATCGCCATGCGCTTGCCCACGCTTTCTCGCGTCACGTCACGGAAGATGCGGGCGCCTTTGGCATCCAGCGTCAGGTGAACCGCCGCCTCTTGCGTCTGGCTGTCAAAGCCGGGCTGGGCATCGGTCAGGTTCTCGCCGGTCAGGATGACCTGCTTTTTCACAATCACCGGCGCGCCATTGCGCTCCAAGAAACGCTCCGTACCCAGCGGCACCGGACCGGTGCCGGTTTCGGCGGCGCGCGCTTCGGCGCCGTCTTCGACCATGCGGATTTCCAGCGTGGCGGTACGGCCCAGAATGTCTTTGGCCTTGGCCGTGTCCTGCACGCCGGGCAGTTGCACCACGATGCGGTCCAGGCCCTGCTGCTGAATCACCGGCTCGGCCACGCCCAGCTCGTTAATGCGGTTATGCAGCGTGGTGATGTTTTGCTTGAGGGCCTGCTCCTGCACTTTGCGCGCAGCCACCTCCTGGATGCTGGCGACCAGCTTGGTCTCACCGGCATCGACACTTTCGGCGACCACCAGATCCGGGAATTGGTCCTGAATCAGGCGCTTGGCGGACTCCACCATAGCGGCATCCCGAAAGCGTATTTCTACTTTTTGCCCGTTGCGGCTGACGCCACCGTGACGTATGCTTTTTTCGCGCATCGCGCTGCGCAAATCGCCGGCCAGGGATTCGGCTTTTTTACTCAAAGCTGCCTGCATATCGACTTGCAGCATAAAGTGCACGCCGCCGCGCAAATCCAGGCCCAGGTACATGGGCGAGGCATGCAGGCTGCTGAGCCAGGCGGGCGAGCGCGATACGAGATTGAGCGCCACCACATACGAGGGATTGGCAGCGTCCGGGTTGAGCGCCTGGGACATTGCGTCTTTGGCCTTGAGCTGCACATCGGTGCTGGCAAAGCGTGCCTTGATGGAGTTGCCGTCCAGCGTTACCACTTCGGGGTTGATGCCCGCCGTTTTGAGTGCCTCTTGCACCCGCGTTACCGTGCCCAAGTCCAGCTTGAGCGAAGACTTGGCCACTGAGACCTGCACCGCCGGCGATTCGCCGAACAAATTGGGCAGTGCGTACAAGCTACCGATCAGCACCGCGACCAGCAGGATCGCGTACTTCCACAGGGAATAACGGTTCATAAGAACAAAGGCCGTCTAAGCTGCGCTGGAAAAGGAATTACTTGATGGTGCCTTTAGGCAGCACCTGGATAACGGCGCTGCGCTGCACCTGGATTTCCACGCCTGAGTAGACTTCCAGGGCGATAAAGGTATCGCCCATTTTGCTGACTTTGCCCAAGAGGCCGCCACCGGTAATCACTTCGTCGCCTTTGGCCAGGGCCGAGATCATGGCGGTGTGTTCTTTTTGCTTTTTCATTTGCGGGCGGATCATCACGAAATACAGCACCACAAACATCAATGCCAAAGGCAGCATGCTCATGAGGGTCGATTGCATATCGCCACCCGCAGCAGGAGCGGATTGGGCAAAGGCCGAAGAAATAAACATTGGAAAACTCCCAGGGAAATGACTTGAAACCGGGTGCTGGATAAGGCGGCAACCCGGGCTGACCGGCGCCCCAGCAGGGGCAAAGGTCAACTGAGTATTGTACGGGGCCGACTTTTAGCCACCAGGCGCAAAAGGGCTGAGCGCGCCCAACTACGACTCAAGCGTCCAAAGCCGGCGCGGGCACCGCTCGCCGCGCGCGCGCATGCAGCCACCACAGCATGAGGCCGGTGGCGCCCAGTGGCAGCAGGGAAAACGCATTGAGCCAGAACCAGCCGCTGGTGGTCACCAAGGCCCCAGAGGCAAAGGAGGTGAGCGCCATCACGGCGAAGACCGCAAAGTTGATGACCGCCTGCGCCCGGTCTTTTTCATGCGGCGCATAGGCCTGCAAAGACAGGCTGGTGCCGC
>CANNEW010000149.1 GCA_947503685.1 Comamonadaceae bacterium
GGGCGTCCCAACCCCCCTCGCGCGGCACCTCGTCGGTGTGCTCGCCCAGGGCAGGCGGGGCGCGGTGCAGCACCGGCGGGTTGTCGGCAAGTCGTAAGGGGCTGGCGACAGAGCCTATGGAGGCGAGGGCGGTGGCCGCTTGCGCTACCGCGCTGGTGGGCTGCGTGACGGCCAGGCCACGGGACTGCACTTGGGCGTCGGCAAAGGCCTCGGCCACCGAGTTGATCGGGCCGCAGGGCACCGCATGGTGCTCCAAGTCGGCAATCCATTGCGCAGTGGTGCGCTTGCGCGTTTCGGCCTGCATCAGGGCTTCCAAGGTGTCGCGGTGCCGTACCCGCTCGATGTTGGTGCGAAAGCGCGGATCGGCAGCCCATTCGGGGTGACCGGCCACCGTACAAAAACGCGCGAACTGCCCGTCGTTGCCAATGGCCAGCAGCATGGCGCTGTCTTGGGTTTCAAAGTCGCGGTAGGGAACCAAGCTGGGGTGGCTATTGCCCTGGCGCTTGGGCGATTGGCCGGTGTTCAAAAAACCCGCCGCCTGGTTGGCCAAAATTGCCATGCCCACGTCGAGCAAACTCATATCGATATGCTGGCCCTGGCCGGTGCGGTGGCGCACCTCGATGGCCGCCAAAATCGCACTACAGGCATAGACCCCGGTGAACAAATCGGTCAATGCCACGCCCACGCGCTGGGGTGTGCCACCGGGTGTGTCTTCGGGTTTGCCGGTGATGCTCATCATGCCGCTCATGGCCTGGATCATCAGATCGTAACCGGCGCGCTCGGCGTAGGGGCCGGTCTGGCCGAAGCCGGTGATTGAGCAGTAAATCAGGCGGGGATTGAGCGCGTGCACACCGGCGTAGTCCAAACCGTAATGCGCCAGGCCGCCGACCTTGAAGTTTTCCACCAAGATGTCGCATTGCAAAGCCAGCTGCTTGATCAAAGCCTGGCCTTGCGGCTTGGCAATATCGATCGCTATCGAGCGCTTATTGCGGTTGCAGGCGGTGAAATAGCTGGCGTGCGCCGTGTCCTGGCCCTCTGCATCTTGCAGAAAGGGCGGGCCCCAGTGGCGCGTGTCGTCGCCCTCGCCGGGTTTTTCGATTTTGATGACATCGGCGCCCATATCAGCCAGCATCTGGGTACACCATGGGCCAGCCAACACGCGCGACAGGTCCAGAACTTTGAGATGGGCGAGGGCAGGGGTGGTTTGCGGCATGGCGATGGCTTCAAGTCTGAAATTTGGAATGCGCTAGCCTAACGCCAAGCGCAGCGTCTGGGCTTGCGATAAGTCCAATCGGCGCAATACCTCAGGCCTCAAGGCCTCTGCACTCCGTCCACATACCACCAACGCCGCTCTTGCAGCACAAAGCGGCTGCGCTCGTGCAGGCGCCAGGCGCTGGCACCCGCGGGTTTGAAACGGGCTACAAATTCCACTTCGGCTTCGGTCGGGCTGCTGGCTAAGGCTTTGCGTAGCTCCAAGCCCAGCCACTTGCCCGTGGTGTCAAAGCCCACTTGTGCGGGGCGGGTGCTGGTATGCCAGGTGGCTAGCAAATAGGCTTCGCGCTGCAAGACAAAGGCGCTGTAGCGCGAGCGCATCAGGCTGTGGGCATCGGGTGGGGCGACATCCCCTTCCAGATACTGGCCGCAACAGGCCGAAAAGTGCAGCGACTTGCCATTCGCACCTTCCCGCTTGCAGGGGCAAATTTGGTCGCCCTCAAGGGCCAGCGGGCCCTGGCTCATCCGCCTTTTGCGGCCTTGGCCTGTGCCTTGTGGGCTTCCCAGCTTTGTACTGGCGCGCCGTCTTTGACCCAAGCAACAAAGCCGCCATCGACGTGGGCCACATTCGTCATGCCCATTTCCTGCAAGGCTTTGGTGGCCAATGCGCTGCGCCAGCTTGCCGCGCAAAAGAGCACATATTCTTTAGCCTCGTCGCCAAACACCGGTTTGAAGTAGGGCGAAGCCGGATCCACCCAAAACTCCAGCATGCCGCGCGGCGCCAGTACCGCGCCTTCGATGGTGCCTTCGCGCTCGGCTTCGCGGATATCGCGAATGTCCACCAATTGCATGCGCCCGTCGGCCACACGCTCGCGCACTTGCGTAACCGAGTAGGTGGTGATACAGGCATTGGCCTCATCGACGAGTTGGCGAAATCCTTTGGTAATCGGCATGCTGTCTCCTTGTGTTTTTCGTTCAGGCCAGGGCGCGTTGGATGATAATTTTTTGCACGTCGCTGGTGCCTTCGTAAATCTGGCAAACGCGCACGTCGCGGTAAATGCGCTCCACCGGAAAATCGCTCACATAGCCGTAGCCGCCCAGGGTTTGGATGGCTACGGTACATACTTTTTCTGCCATCTCGCTCGCAAACAATTTGGCCATCGCCGCTTCTTTCAGGCAAGGCCGACCTGCATCGCGCAAGGCCGCTGCATGCCAGATCAATTGGCGTGCAGCTTCGAGTTGGGTTGCACACTCCGCCAAGCGAAAGCCCACCGCCTGATGGTTAAAGATAGGCGCACCAAAACTCTGCCGGTCTTTAGAATAGGCCAGCGCCACCTCGAAAGCACTGCGCGCCATACCTACACTTTGTGCGGCGATGCCGATACGCCCACCCTCCAGGCCACCCAAAGCAATGCCATAGCCCTCGCCCTCTTTGCCGATCAGGTTTTCCGCAGAGATGCGGCAGTTGTCAAAATTGATTTGCGCGGTGTCGCTGCTGTGCTGGCCCAGCTTGTCTTCCAGCCTTGCCACCACATAGCCCGGCGCGGTGGTGGGCACCAAAAACGCGCTCATGCCTTTTTTGCCTGCGCCTTTGTCGGTGACGGCAACCACAATCGCCACATCCGCATTCTTGCCGCTGGTGATGAATTGCTTTACACCATTGAGCACGTAGGCATCGCCTTCGCGGACTGCCGTGGTGCGCAGACTGGAGGCGTCCGAACCCACATGCGGCTCGGTGAGGCAAAACGCACCCAGCATCTCGCCTTGGGCCAAAGGCGTGAGCCACTGCTGCTTTTGCGCCGCATTGCCAAAGCGCATCAAGATGGCATTGACCGGGCAATTGGTGACGCTGATCACCGTACTGGTGCCGCCATCGCCAGCGGCAATCTCTTCCAGCACCAATGCCAGACTCAGGTAATCGAGCTGCACGCCGCCGTATTCCTCAGGAACGCAAATGCCGTATGCGCCCAGCGCCGCCAGACCCTTGTGCGCCTCTTTGGGAAAAGTGTGCTCCTTGTCCCAGCGCGAGGCGTTAGGCCACAGTTCGTTTTGCGCAAATTCGCGAATCGCATCGCGAATGGCTTCCTGGTCAGGGGTGAGGAGCATGGCGGGCCTTAAAGCATTTCCAGCGCCACCGCAGTCGCCTCGCCGCCGCCAATACAGAGCGTCGCTAGGCCACGCTTCAAACCGCGCGCCTTAAGCGCATGCAAAAGCGTCACCATGATGCGCGCACCAGAGGCGCCTATGGGGTGGCCCAAGGCGCAGGCGCCGCCGTTGACGTTGACTTTGTCGTGCGCTATGCCCAGCTCTTTCATCAGCGCCATGGGCACCACCGCAAAGGCTTCGTTGACTTCCCACAAATCTACATCGCCCACCGCCCAGCCGGCTTTGGCCAAGGCTTTTTGCGTTGCACCCACGGGTGCGGTGGCAAACCACTCGGGCGCTTGCGCGTGGGTGGCGTGGCTGACGATACGGGCCAAGGGTGTGCAAGCCAGCTGCGCTGCGGTGCTGGCGCGCATCAAAACCATAGCGGCCGCGCCGTCGTTGATGGACGAGCTGGAGGCGGCGGTAATCGTGCCGTCTTTTTTGAATGCCGGCCTGAGACCGGGGATTTTTTCCAGCTTGATCTTGCCGGGGCCTTCGTCCATGCTCACCACGCGCTCGCCGCTACGCTCTTTCACAGTGACAGGGGTTATTTCGGTGGCAAAAGCGCCGCTGGCAATGGCTGCTTGTGCACGCTGCACGCTGGCGGTGGCAAAGGCATCTTGCTCGACGCGGGTGAAGCTGTATTTGGCGGCGCAATCTTCGCCAAAGGTGCCCATGCTGCGGCCCGCTTCGTAGGCGTCTTCCAGGCCGTCGAGCATCATGTGGTCATAGACCTTGTCATGGCCCATGCGGTAGCCGCCACGACCTTTGAGCAAAAGGTAAGGCGCATGGTCATGCTCTCCATGCCACCGGCCACCAGCACGTCCTGGCTGTGCGCGGCCAGCATGTCGTGCGCAAACATGGCTGCCCGCATACCCGAGCCGCACATTTTGGACAGCGTTACCGCACCCGCGCTTTGCGGCAAACCGCCTTTGAAAGCCGCTTGACGCGCCGGAGCCTGGCCCTGGCCAGCCATCAGGCAGTTGCCAAACAAGACTTCGCCTACCGCATCAGGCGCGATGCCTGCGCGCTCCACGGCAGCGCGGATCGCAGCGCCGCCCAGGTCATGCGCGGCCAAGCTTGAAAAATCGCCCTGGAAACTGCCCATGGGCGTGCGGGCGGCGCTGACAATAACGATAGGGTCTTGCATGGTGGGGTTCCTCAAATTAGCAGGGTGTATCAATCGGTTTCAAAGCGTTTTTCCCGGTCATAGGGAAAAACATCGTGTACATAACCCTGGGCGATGCGGTCTTTGTGCCCTTGCCAAAAGTCCACGTCCAGCAAGTCGGCATGGTGCTCCATGAATACTTTGCGCACGGCCGGGTTGCCCAATAAAAACGGGGTGAAGGTTTCGGGGAACACGTCTTTGGGGCCTACGCTGTACCAGGTCTCACCAGACATTTCCTCTTCTTCATTGCGCGGCGCCGGCACGCGGCGGAAATTGCAATCGGTGATGTACTCGATTTCGTCGTAGTCATAAAACACCACCTTGCCGTGGCGCGTGATGCCGAAGTTTTTCCACAGCATGTCGCCGGGGAAAATATTGGCCGCCACCAGGTCTTTGATGGCATTGCCATACTCCACCACGCCACGCGAAATCTGTCCGCGTGCGCGCTCGGCGTTGGCCGAGGCATTGGCCGCATCGGCACCACCGGCGTCAAAGGCTTCTTGCAAATAAATGTTCAGCGGAATCATGCGCCGCTCGATGTACACATGTTTGATGATGACTTCTTGCGTGCCATCACTGCGGGTATTTATCTGTAATTGGCTGGGCGCGAATTTCTCGATCTCGGCCAGCAACTCCGGCTCAAAACGATCCAAGGGAAAACCCACGCCGCTGTATTCCAAGGTGTCGGCCATGCGCCCGACCCGGTCGTGTTGCTTGACCAGCAAGTATTTGCCTTTGATTTGTTCGCGCGAGGTGTCTTTGGGCGGAGGATAAAAGTCTTTGATGACTTTGAACACATAAGGGAAGCTAGGCTGGTCAAACACCAGCATCACCATGCCCTTGATGCCCGGCGCAATGCGGAACTTGTCGGTAGAGTGGCGCAGGTGGTGCAAAAAGTCGCGGTAAAAAAGTGTCTTGCCTTGCTTGGCCAGGCCCAGCGCGTTGTAGATTTCATTGCGCGGTTTGCGCGGCATCAGGCTGCGCAAAAATTGCACATAGGCCGAAGGCACTTCCATGTCCACCATGAAGTAAGCGCGCGCAAAGCTAAACAACATCAGCAAATCGTCTTCGCCAAACAAAGCCGCATCGATGCGCAGCAACCCGGTTTTGCCATGCAACACCGGCAGCGCAAAACCCAATTCCTGAAAACCATTGATTAGCTTGCCGACGATATAGCAGCCCTTGTTGCGAAAGAACAAGCCGGTGAGTACCTGCACCTGAAAATTGGCACGCAAGGTAAATTCGCCCAGTTGCTGCGTCATGACCTGCGCCACCAAGGCGGTATCGCGCTCCAGGTCTTCAAAGCCCAGGCGCATGTCAAAGTCATGGACGATGCGCAGCGCCGTGGCTTGCATGGTTTCTCGCGTGGGGTAGTAGGCGCGGTAGGTGGGGCGGCTCTCGGCCTCGCTGCTCTCGATGTATTCGGTGCTGACCGCAGGGCGCACAAAAATAAAGTCGTTCTGAAAATAGCTGCGGTGCAGTATTTTGGTGGTCACCGAGTTGAAAAAAGTCTCCGCCAGCTCCGGTTGGTGGTGGTCCACCAGCAAGCCGATATAGAGCAGCTTTATTTGTTGCCAGACCTCCATGGGTTGCTCACCGGCCTTGAACTCACGCTCCAGACGGTTGGAGCATTCCAGCACCCGCAAGTCGTAAAACTCGATACGCTCGCGTTGGGCGCGTTGCTGGCCATGCCAGTCCGCGGTTTCAAAGCGGTGTTTGGCGCGCGCAGACTCGGTGCGAAACAGGCGATAGTGGCGGTTAAAGCCGTCCACCATCGCCTTGGCGATGTCATAGGCCAGCTGCGAGTCCAGGCGGGTGGGGAACATGGCGGTTTAGGCTTAACGCGGCGCAGCAGCGATGGCAGCAATCGCCGCGCGGTAAATAGCGGCAATATCGTCTTTGCCCCCCAAATGCATGTACAAGTCTTTGAGTAAGCCATCGTGCAGGCCATAGACGCAGGCGTGCAGCGTCACCTCCTGGTCGCGTGCCCAGGCGTCCTGCAGAACGGTGCTTTGCGCCACATTGAGCACTTGCTCCACCGCATTGAGCTCGCACAAGATATTGGCACGGGCGGCCTCTGGTGCGGCATCGATCAAGGCCTGGTGTCGGTCGCGCACGTCCTGGATATGGCGCAGCCAGTTGTCCGCCAGCCCGATGCGCGCACCTTCCAGCGCCGCCTGCACGCCCGAGCAACCGTAGTGACCAACCAGCAAAATATCACGCACCTTCAAACGCTCCACCGCAAACTGGATGGTGGACAAGGCGTTCAAATCCGAATGCACCACCACATTGGCCACATTACGGTGGACAAAAATTTCACCGGGCGCCAGGCCGATGATCTGGTTGGCAGGCACACGGCTATCTGAACAACCGATCCACATATAACGCGGTTTTTGCTGCGCCGTCAGGCCGGTGAAAAAGCCCGGCTGCTTGCGCTCCATTTCAGCGGCCCAGGTGCGG
>CANNEW010000150.1 GCA_947503685.1 Comamonadaceae bacterium
TGCTGCTGGGGTCACGCTCTGAGGGCTTGAGCACAAAGGTATTGCCGCATACCACCGCCATGGGCCACATCCACAAGGGCACCATGATGGGAAAGTTAAAGGGCGTGATGCCGGCAGTCACACCGAGCGCCTGAAATTCGCTCCAGGAGTCGATAGACGGGCCTACATTTTTACTGTGCTCGCCTTTGAGCAATTCGGGCGCGTAGCTGGCGTATTCCACGTTTTCAATGCCGCGTTGTAACTCGCCCATGGCATCGGGCAGTACTTTGCCATGCTCAGCGGTCACCAGGGCGCACAAGGCATCAGCATGCTCTTCTAGTAGCACCTTGAGCTTGCTCATCACCCGCGCGCGCTTGAGTGGCGGTGTGTTGCGCCACTCGGGGTAGGCGGCCTGGGCGTTGGTAATGGCTTGCTCTACCGTTAATTTGTCTGCCAGCAAGAGTTTTTTCTCGGCTTTGCCGGTGGCAGGATTGAATACCTCCGCGCTGCGGCTTCCGCCTAGGGTCATTTGGCCGCCGATCAGGTGGCCGATAGTGGGTAATGGGGACATAGTGCTAGTGCTTTGGATAAAAATAATGGGGTAAGAAAAAAGCGGGGAAGGTGCGCTGCGGGTCATAGGACCGGCGCGCACGGGTATGCGCTGCTAAGCCAGCGCGAGTGCAGCGGACGCCGGTGCGCTGGGCTGCGTTGCGCCCTTAGTCGGTCTCGTTCATCGATTCGCCCAAGGCATTGATCAGGCTGTCGATTTCGGATTTTTCGATGATGAAAGGCGGCGCCAATTGCATGGTGTCGCCGCCGTAGCGCACGTAAAAGCCCTTTTCCAGGCAGCGCATGGCAATTTCATAGGGTCGGCGCGCGGGTTCGCCGGGAACAGCAGCAATCGTGAACCCTGCCGCCAGACCTACGTTGCGGATGTCGGTGATGTGCTTGCTGCCTTTGAGGCTGTGCACCGCCTGCTCAAAATAAGGCGCCATGGCGGCCACGCGCTCGATCATGTTTTCCTTGACCAGCACATCCAGGGCAGCGATACCGGCAGCGCAGGCCACCGGGTGCGCCGAGTAGGTGTAACCGTGGAGAAACTCGAGCAAGTACTCCGGGCCGCCCGCGTCCATAAAGGTGTCGTAAATTTCTTTCTTAGCCACCACCGCGCCCAGCGGCTGGGCGCCATTGGTCACTTGCTTGGCGATGTTCATGATGTCCGGGGTCACGCCAAAGGCTGCCGAGCCTGTGTAGGCGCCGCAGCGGCCAAAGCCGGTGATGACTTCATCAAATATCAACAAAATGTTGTTGGCGGTGCAAATCTCGCGCAAGCGTGTCAGGTAGCCCACAGGCGGCACCACCACGCCACCCGAGCCCGACATAGGCTCGACGATGACAGCGGCGATATTGGATGCGTCATGCAGCGTAATCAGACGCAGCAATTCGTCCGCCAGCTCGACGCCGTGGGCCGGCATGCCGCGCGAATAGATGTTTTGCGGCAACTGGGTGTGCGGTAGGTGGTCGGCCTCAATGCCCTGGCCAAAGGTTTTGCGGTTGGCGCCGATGCCGCCTACCGAAATACCACCGAAATTGACGCCGTGGTAGCCTTTTTCGCGGCCAATCAGGCGCGTCTTGGTGCCCATGCCTTTGGCGCGCCAGTAGGCGCGTGCCATCTTCAGCGAGGTGTCGGCGCACTCCGAACCCGAACCGGCAAAAAACACGCGGTCCAAACCCTCGGGCATGAGCTGGGTGATTTTGTTGGCGAGTTCAAAAGACAGCGGATGCGCGTATTGAAACGCGGGGGAATATTCCATGGTGCCGATCTGGCGGCTGACCGCATCGGTGATTTCTTGGCGTCCGTGGCCCAGGCCGCAGCACCACAGGCCGGACAAGCCGTCCAGCACCTTGCGCCCATTGGAGTCGGTGTAGTAAGCGCCTTTGGCGCTGACCATCATGCGAGGCTTGGCTTTGAAATTGCGGTTACCGCTGTAAGGCATCCAGTGCGCATCCATCCAGGCGGGGTCGCGCGGGTAGGGGGAGGTAGTGGTAACGACCGGTGCGTGGGTGGCGGTGTCATGGGGTTTCATGGCGGTCTCCTGGATTTTGGTGGTTTACAAAAATGGGCTGCGGCCTAGCTCGCTGCACCGCATTTGCCGGAAAAGACGCGTTCATCAGCGACTGATGAGTCATTGTGGCTTGCTCTATTACTCTTATAAAGTCACAATTATCACTATTTACTTGCATCACTATGAAAGCAAATCCACCTTCACGCCCAGCGCTAGGCCAGCTCAGCGACATGGACTTGCGCTTGCTGCGCGTGTTCCGGGTGGTGGCCGACTGCGGTGGCATGGCTGCTGCCGAACTGGAGCTCAATATCGGTAGCTCCACCATCAGCCGCCACATCAAAGACCTGGAAACCCGCCTGGGCTTGCGCCTGTGCCGCCGTGGGCGGGCCGGCTTCGCCTTGACGCCGGAGGGCCAAAAAATTTACGCGCAAACCACCCAATTGTTGGCCGCTACCGACACGTTTCGCAGCAGCGTCGATGAGATTCACCAGCGCATGGGCGGCCAGTTGCAGATAGCGGTGTTTGACAAAACTGCCAGCAACCCCGAGGCCCGCCTGGCGCAGGCGATAGCGCGCTTTCACGCGAGGGCGCCGGACGTGGCGCTCAATCTGCATGTCGCCACGCTCAATGCCATAGAGCGCGGCGTGCTCGATGGCCAGTTTCACCTGGGCATCATCCCCGGCCACCGCACCTCCAGCACCTTGCACTACGCGCGCTTGTTTGATGAGCATATGTGCTTGTACTGCGGCCCCGGCCATGCCTTGTTTGGCAGCGCGCACAACAGCTTGGATTGGGATGCGCTGCGCGCGCTGCCTTTTGCCGGCCTGGGCTACCACTCGCCCAATTTGCAGGTCAGCCAGCAATTGCGCCTGACGCGCAGCGCCACCGGTTTTGACCAGGAGTCGATTGCCACCCTGATTTTGTCGGGCCGCTTTGTCGGCTTTTTGCCCGAGCACTATGCGCACAGCTTTGTCCAGCAAGGACAGATGCAGGCCGTCCTCCCGGATGTGTTTTTTTACGACTGCGAGTTCTTCGCTATCACCCGCCGCTCACCGCAAGCCTCGCGCGCGACCCGCGCATTCTTGCAATGCCTGGAACAAGCGCACGCCATATAGTTTTCAAAAGTGCGACTGCGTAATGGAGGCCACACATCTTTTTTGCGCAGTCATGGATTGCCGCGGCCTAGCAAAGACGCAGCAGCACTTTTACAGCACCTATCTACCCGCCGCAAAACGGAAAACCGGTAATCGGGTTTTCGCCGTCCATGCGCGCCGCCAGGGCCTTGCCCGAACCGGCGCCATGGGTCCAGCCCAGGGTGCCGTGGCCGGCGTTCACCCAAAGACCGCGCACCGGTGTCTGGCCAATGTAGGGAATATTGGTCGGCGTAGCAGGACGCAAACCGGCCCAGAACTGCGGATGTCCCCCTTCATGCAGCAATCGCGTATCGCACATGCCGGGCCAAATTTCCTCGACCCGGCGCGCCAGCATCTGGCAGCGCGCCTGGGACACCGGGCTGTCCAAGCCCAGGTCGTAGCCGCCTACCTCGATGGTGCCGGCCACCCGGATCTGGTCGCCCAGGCGGGTGATGGCAATCTTGCGCGAGTCGTCGATTACCGATACCGAAGGCGCCCGCTCGGGCCGCACTATCGGGAAGGTGGCGCTATAGCCTTTACCTGGGTAAATTGGCAAGTCCACGCCCACACGGCGCAGCAAGGGCGCGCTAAAGGAGCCGCAGGCTACCACCACCGCATCGGCAGCTAGCGTGCGCACAATGCCGCCTGCGCTTGCTCCCTCAGTTGCGCCCTGATTTGCCAGCGGGCGCACGCCTACCCCGCGCACCGTGGCGCCCGTCACCTCCAGCCGCTCCAGGCTGTGGGAAAACAAAAACTCCACGCCGCGTGCCGCACATTCACGCGCCAAGGCCTGGGTAAACACACACGCATCGCCCGACTCATCGCTGGCAGTAAATGTGGCGCCCACAATGCGCTCGCCAAAGGGCGCCAGGCTAGGCTCCAGGCGCAGTAACTCGGCCGTGCTGATGACCTTGCGCTGCACGCCAAACTGTTGCATCAAGCCGGCCAGTTCGCAGGCGCCGTCAAAAGCGGCTTGGGTAGCAAAAAAATGCGAAATACCGCGCTCCAAGCGGTGGTAGTCAATGCCGGTTTGCGCAACCAGTTCTTTCAGTGCCACATGGCTGTACACGCCCAAGGCCACAATGTGACCCACATTGCGGTGGAAAGCCGCATCGTTGCATTCAGCCAGAAAGCGCAAACTCCAGCGGTACTGCTGCCAGCCCTCGCCCAGTGGCCATTGCGGCCTAAACAAAAGCGGCGCCTCTTTGCTGAACATCCACTTGAGCGCTTTAAGGGGCGCATCGCGGTTGGCCCAGGGTTCGCAATGGCTGACCGAAATCTGCCCGGCATTGGCAAAACTGGTTTCCATCGCCGCATCGGCCTGGCGTTCTACCACCGTAACCTGGTGGCCACGCTCGGCCAAATACCAGGCGGTGCTGGTGCCGATGATGCCGGCACCGACCACAACAATATGCATAACAGATCCGGTTGTGCGCCCGCCAGCATGGCGGCTAAGACGCGCGGGTGACCCAAAACATCAATTGAACCACAGGGTCGCAAAATGATCGGGAAAGATTACAAAACAACCCAAAGGCTAAAATTCAGACATGCCTTCCAAATCTTTGCCCAAAGTGTCCTTCAAGACCCAGATGCTACAGGCGCGCGAGGATGCCATCATCCAGACCGCCAGCGCACTACTCGCGCAAAAAGGTTTTGAGGCCATGACGGTCGATGAAGTTGCCGCCACCGTGGGCATCGCCAAAGCCAGCTTGTACAAACATTTCCCTAGCAAAGAAGACCTGGCGGCGGCGGCCATGGTCAAGCTGATGCAAAGAGCCCAAGACTATTTGCGCGAACTGCCGGTGCAAAACGCTATGGCCCAATTGCGGGCGGTGGCGCGCTGGACTATGGAGTTGCAATTGCTAGGCCAGATGCCCTCCCTGCCCAGTCGCAATTCCACCTTGCGCGCCAAGCTCATGGCCAACGCGCAGTACATGGATGGCCTGATTGAAGTGAGCGACCGCTTGGGCGCCTGGATTGAAGAGGCGCAAGCGCAAGGCCATTTGCAAACCAGCCTGCCGCCCATTGCCGTGCTCTACACGTTGTACGCCCGAGCCTGCGACCCGGTGCTGGAGTTCTTAAAAATGGGCGGCCAGCACAACGATGCGCAAATCATCGACCTGGTCATGAGCACCTGTTTTGATGGATTAGCGGCCCGCTAAATTTCAATCACCGCTTGGGCGCGAAATTGCGCCTGCTCTTTCTTGTGGGCATAACCCAGCGGATTGGCCACGACGCGGCAGCCCCGGTGCACATAGTCTTGCGCGAGGTGCAAATGTCCATGCAACCAGAGCGCGGCCTGCGGTAGCAAGTCATCTAGCGCATTGCAAAAACCGGCGGTGCCGGGTACCCGGCCATAACGCGGGTCAGCGCTGTGCAGGCTGGGCGCAAAGTGCGTCACCACGATGGTTTTGCCATCAAAGGCTTGTCCTAAAGCATGGCGTAACCATGCCTGGCATTGCAGGCCTTCCTCGCGTATTGCTTCGGACAGAAAAGGCAGCCCATGACGCTGCGTGCCGGTTTTCTTGAGGTAGTAGTTAGCGGCGCGAAAGGCTTTTTCGCGCGCCTTGAGATCGGGTGTACCGCCCTCTTGTAGGGCTAGCGCATCAAAATCTGTCCATAGCGTAGTTCCCAGCAGACGCAATGCCTGGCCATTGGCACTTCGGCCTGGCAGCGTGAGCAACTGGCGGTCCAGCCAGGTAATGCCCAGGCGCGCACAGGTCTGGCGCAATCGCGCCTGGCCGGCATCAAAATCGAGTTGGTCGTACTCATGGTTGCCCGGCACAAAATACACCGGCACCGGCCATCCGTGCAGCGGAGAAAACCGCGCCAGGCCGAAATCCGCGTCCTGTAATTTAGAGCCGTTTTGGTAGGAGCCAATGTCCCCGGCCAGCACCAAAAAATCCGCCTCTGGGGCTGGGCGCGGCGCAAAATCGGGCTGCGATTCCAGATGCAAGTCGGAGAGCAATTGCAGCTTCATGCGGCAGCCCTCGGCGCAGGCAGGGGCACGGCCTGGGCCACGGCCTGTACCTGGGCGCGCAACCAGATTTGCGCGCTGTCCGCATCATGGCGTTGGTGCCAGAGCGCATCGACCTGAATCGGGGGTACCTCAAAAGGCAATTCATGCACCGCCAGTTGGGGCGCATAGCCGGTCACTTGCACAAAATGGCGTGGCAGCACGGCCAGCAAATCCGATTGCGCCACCACGCTGCCGGTCGTGAAAAACTGGTTCACCGTCAGCACCACGCGCCGCGAGCGGTTGACCGAGGCCAGTGCCTCATCGATCAGCCCGTAGGCCCGGCCCGAAAAACTCACCAACACATGCTGGGCCTGGCAAAACGCATCCAGGCTCAGCGGCGCTCCGGCCAGCGCATGGCCGCTGCGCATCACGCACACATAGTCACTGGAAAAAAGCCTTTGCTGGCCAAAGCGCACGACCTGCCCGTTTTGTCGTTGCTGCGCGATGGCGGCAAGGGCGGCAGGGAAATGGCCTACCGCCAGGTCCACCTCGCCGTCTTCGAGCATGCGCCGTGGGTCACGCGTGGTCAGGGGGACGGAGCGCAAAGACACCCCCGGCGCTTGCCGCATCAAGCCCTGCACCAAGCCCGGCATCAGCTGTGACGCGGTGGCGTCGGCCATGGTCAGCACAAAGCTACACACCGTATCGGCAGGCGAAAAGGCGTGCGGCGTCAAGGCGTTTTGCAAGCGCGCCAGCGCCTCGCGTACCTGCGGCCATAGCAGCAAGGCCTTGGGCGTGGCCTCTAAGC
>CANNEW010000151.1 GCA_947503685.1 Comamonadaceae bacterium
TGCGCCGACCCCGCTGATAGAATCCTTGTGTTTGGTTCGTTTTACACCGTTGGCGGTGTACTCCAGCAAGGGATTCCCCGGCTTTCCGGAGCACACCTCGCATCCTCTTAAAAATCACGCTATGGCATTTTTCAAGTTTCGCAAAGACGGTGCCGAGCCTGCAGCCCCCGCACCGGCCGCCGAAAGCTTGGAAGCCATGCGCAAACGGGCCCGTCAACGGCTGATTGGCGCGGCGGCTTTGGTGCTGATCGGGGTCATTGGTTTCCCTTTGCTGTTTGACAGCCAGCCGCGCCCGATTGATGTAGATATTGCCATCAATATTCCCGAGAAGAACAAAGTAGCGCCCCTGGCGGCGACTCCCTCGGTGGTGACAGCGTCGCAGGCGGAGGCGCCGCAGCCACCCAAGGTCGAGCCGGTGGAAAAAGAAACGCTGGTCTATCCTGCCCCTGGCGAAAAAGCGGTCGTGGCTGCTGTCGTCGGTGCGCCTGAAAAGGCAGCTGCGGACAAAGCCAGTGCGCAAACGCCGCCGCTCGCCGATACCAAGGCCATAGCAAAGACCGATAGCAAGGCCGAGACCAAGGCGCTTGCTAAACCCCAAACCAAAGCAAGCGATACCCCACCCACGGCCGAGGCCGCCAAAGCCCAGACTTTGCTAGAAGGCAAAGAGCCGGCGCCAGAAGCGCCTGGGCCAAGCCCGCGCTATGTGGTGCAAGTGGGCGCATTTGCCGAAGCGCAAAAAGCCCAGGAAGCGCGCCAAATCCTGGAAAAAGCCGGGTTCAAGACGTATACCCAGGCCATAACCAATAGCGATGGCAAGCGCATCCGGGTTCGTGTAGGGCCTTTTGCCATCAAAGCAGAAGCGGACAAATCCGCAGAAAAGATCAAGTCGCTGAATCTTCCCGCTGCGGTTTTAACGCTGTAGTGCAAACAGGCCATGGCCGATCTCGATTGGATTTGCTTGGCTGTGCTGGCCTTGTCGCTATCCATTGGTGCCTGGCGCGGTTTGGTCTATGAGGTTCTGTCTGTGGTCAATTGGGTGCTGGCCTTTGTGTTGGCGCAGTGGGCCGCGCCATCGATAGCGCAATGGCTGCCTATGCACGGTGCCAGCGACATGGTGCGCTATGGGGCCGCATTTTTTTGCTCTTTTATTTTGTGCCTGCTGGCCGGTAGTGTGCTGGTGTTTTTAACCAAAAAAGTGGTCCACGTTAGCGGCATGGGCTTGGTGGACCGGTTCCTGGGGCTGGCCTTTGGCAGCTTGCGGGCGATGGTGATACTGCTTATTGCGGCGCTGGCATTGCGTATGACGCCCTTGGCCCGTAGCGATTGGTGGCTGCAGGCCTATAGTCCGCGCATTGCACAATCGGTGCTGTCCGGACTCAAACCCTGGCTGCCCCAGGCCTTAAGTCCCTATTTACCTTGAGCGAGCTAACCTAGCATGTGTGGAATCGTAGGCGTTGTCAGCAACGGACCAGTCAACCAACTCATTTATGACGCTTTGCTGTTGTTGCAGCACCGCGGCCAAGATGCAGCGGGCATCGTGACGCAACAGGAAAACAAGTTTTTCATGCACAAGGCCAAGGGCATGGTCAAAGACGTGTTCCGCACCCGTAATATGCGCGCGCTGCCGGGTAACTGTGGCCTGGGCCAGGTGCGCTATCCGACAGCAGGCAACGCTTTTAGCGAGGAAGAGGCCCAGCCGTTTTATGTGAACGCGCCCTTTGGCATTGTGCTGGTGCACAACGGCAACCTCACTAATGCGCAAGCGCTCAAACACGAGCTGTTTACCGTGGACCACCGGCACATCAACACCGAGAGCGACTCTGAAGTGCTGCTCAATGTGTTGGCCCATGAAATCGAACGCACCACCCGCGGCATGCCCTTGCAAGCGGCTCATTTGTTTGAAGCGGTACGCAATGTCCACCGGCGCATCAAAGGCTCGTACGCGGTCATCGCCTTGATTGCCGGCCATGGCGTGCTGGCCTTTCGCGACCCGTTTGGTATTCGCCCCTTGTGCATAGGGCGTGGCCCAGAGCAAATTGTGCTGGCCAGCGAATCGGTGGCATTGGAAGGCACGATGCACCAGGTCGAGCGCGACGTGGCACCGGGCGAAGCCGTGTTTATCGACCTCCAAGGCAATATGCTGGCGCAGCAGTGTGCCGATGCGCCGGTGCTCAACCCCTGCATATTTGAGTTTGTGTATTTGGCGCGGCCCGACTCGGTGATGGACGGAATTTCGGTTTACCAGGCACGCCTGAACCTGGGTCAAACCCTGGCTAAGCGCGTGGTATCCACCGTGCCGCCTAGCGAAATTGATGTGGTCATTCCCATCCCCGAATCAAGCCGCCCCAGCGCCGCTCAATTGGCGCAATTGCTGGGTCTGCCTTACCGCGAAGGCTTTGTGAAAAACCGCTACGTGGGCCGCACCTTCATCATGCCCGGCCAGGCGGTGCGTAAAAAATCAGTACGCCAAAAGCTCAATGCGATTGCCAGCGAATTCAAAGGGCGCAACGTGCTGCTGGTGGACGACTCCATCGTGCGCGGCACCACCAGCCAAGAGATTGTGCAAATGGCGCGTGATGCCGGTGCGCGCAAGGTCTATCTGGCCAGCGCCGCGCCGCCGGTGCGTTTCCCCAACGTCTATGGCATCGATATGCCTACCAGCTCGGAGCTGGTAGCCTACAACCGCTCGGTCGAAGAAGTGCGCGCCATCATCGGTTGCGATGCGCTGATTTACCAGGACGTTGATGCCATGAAAACCGCCATCGGTTCGCTCAATACCGCCATCAAAGGTTTCGATGCCTCGTGTTTTGACGGCGTGTACGTCACCGGCGATGTCGGCCTTGCGGATATTGCGCGCCTGAGCGCGGCGCGCGTCAGCGGCCAGGAAGACGAGCAGGACGTCTCGCGCCTGGCCTTGCCCAACCCGGTATAGCCAGAGCCCCGATTTAACTTCTAGAGATCCCATGCCAAGCCATCCATTGCCCCCCGGATTGCATCCTGACACCCTGGCCCAACGCGTAGCCATGGAGCGCAGCCAGTACGGCGAAAATTCCGAAGCGCTGTACCTGAGCAGCGGCTATGTGCAGCCCTCGGCCGAGGTCTCGGCGCGCCGTTTCGGCGGCGAAGACGAGGGCTTCACCTATGGCCGTTCAGGTAACCCCACGGTGAGTAGCTTTGAAATGCGCCTGGCCGCTATGGAAGGCACCGAAGCGGCGCTAGCGACCTCTTCGGGCATGTCGGCGGTGATGTTGATGCTTTTTAGCCTGCTCAAGGCGGGTGACCATGTGCTGTATTCCCAGTCCATGTTCGGCTCTACCATCAAGCTGATTGGCTCGGAGTTTGCCCGCTTTGGGGTGGAGTCCAGCATCGTGCCGCAAACCGACCTTGCCGCCTGGAAAGCTGCCATCCGCCCCAACACCAAGCTATTGTTCGCAGAGACGCCGACCAACCCCCTGACCGAGGTCTGCGACATACAAGCCTTAGCCGACCTGGCCCACAACGCCGGCGCGTTGCTGTCTGTGGACAACTGCTTTGCCACACCGGTCTTGCAGCGCCCCATGGAAATGGGCGCGGACATCGTGATGCACTCGGGTACCAAGTATTTGGACGGACAGGGCCGTGTCATGGCCGGAGCGTTATGCGCCAGTGACGCGCTGATCAACGGCAAGTGCCTACCCGTGATGAAAAACAGTGGCATGGTGCTCTCGCCTTTTAACGCCTGGGTGGTGCTCAAAGGGCTGGAAACCTTGGACATCCGTATGCGCGCCCAAAGCGCCCGCGCCCATGCCCTAGCGCTGTGGCTGGAGCAGCATCCTTTGGTGGAGCGCGTGTATTATCCAGGCCTTCCCAGCCACCCGCAACACGCTTTGGCGATGAAGCAGATGTCTCATGTGGGCGGCGCGGTCGTGTCTTTTGACATCAAGGCCGCCAACCCGGAGCAAGCACGCAGCCAAGCTTTCCATGTGTTAGATAGTTTGCGCGTGCTATCGCTTTGCACCAACCTGGGCGATACCAAAACCTTGTTGACGCACCCTGCCAGTACCTCGCACGGGAAATTGTTCGAGGTCCAGCGCCAAGCCGCCGGCATCGGTCAGGGCTTGATCCGCGTGGCCGTAGGGTTGGAGCATGTGGGTGATATGCAGGACGACTTGCTGCGTGGTCTGGACACACTTTGACGCTGAACCTGAATGACTAAAACACGTACCCGCTTTGCGCCTTCGCCTACCGGCTTTATTCACTTGGGCAATATTCGCTCGGCTTTGTACCCCTGGGCATTTGCGCGCGCCACCGGTGGCGACTTTATTTTGCGCATCGAAGATACCGACGAAGACCGCAGCACGCAGGCGGCGGTCGATGTCATTTTGGAGGGCATGCGCTGGCTGGGTCTGGAGCCTGACGAAGGGCCCTTCTACCAAATGCAGCGTATGGCGCGCTACAAAGAAGTTCTGTTGCAATTGCAAGCAGACGGCTGGGTGTATCCCTGCTATGTGAGCGTTGCCGAACTCGACGCCTTGCGCGAGCGCCAAATGGCGGCCAAAGAAAAGCCCCGTTACGACGGCACCTGGCGGCCTGAGCCGGGCAAAGTGCTGCCCCCTGTCCCCACAGGCGTGGTGCCCGTATTGCGCTTTAAAAACCCACAAAGCGGAAGCGTGGTCTGGGAGGATAAGGTCAAAGGCCGCATCGAAATCAGCAATACTGAATTGGACGATCTGGTGATCGCGCGCCCCGCGCCAGCCGGAGAAGCTGTTGGCACCCCGACCTACAATTTTTGCGTCGTGGTGGACGACATCGACATGGCGATTAGCCATGTCATTCGCGGTGATGACCATGTGAACAACACACCGCGTCAAATCAATATCTTCATGGCTTTGGGCAAAGAGCCACCGGTTTATGCGCATCTGCCCACGGTGCTCAATGAGCAGGGCGAAAAGCTGAGCAAACGCAATGGCGCCAAAGCCGTTACCCAATACGCGGCCGAAGGCTATCTGCCCGATGCCATGGTCAATTATTTGGCCCGCCTGGGCTGGAGCCATGGCGATGAGGAAATTTTCAGCCGCGAACAATTTGTGGCCTGGTTCAATCTGGACCACCTGGGCCGCAGTGCCGCGCAGTTTGACGAAGCCAAGTTGCGCTGGGTGAATGCGCAGCATATGAAAGCCATGGACGGTGAGGCCTTGGCGCCATTGGTGAATCAGCATTTCCAGGACCGCGGGATCGCGACTGACCAGCGCTTGGCGCACTTGTGCGACTTGTTCAAAGACCGCTGCGACACCACCCTGGTATTGGCCGACTGGGTAGGGCGCTTTTACGCCGATGTGCAGGCTAGTGCTGACGACTTAGCCAATCATGTGACCGATGCGGTACGCCCGGCGTTAGCCTTGTTGCGGGCGCAATTGGCGCATTGCGAATGGGACAAAGCGGGTATCACCGCGGCGATTAAAGAGGTATTGGCCCAAGCAGGCCTCAAGATGCCGCAACTGGCCATGCCTGTTCGTGTGCTGGTGATGGGTACACCGCAAACCCCGGCGCTCGATGCGGTGCTGGCATTGTGCGACCGGCAGAAAGTTCTGGACCGGCTGGGATCGGCCTGAATTTATTGGCTATAATCGAGGGCTTGGAAATTGAGGGCGCTGCTTGCAGCGCCTTGCGGTTTGGGGGTATAGCTCAGCTGGGAGAGCGCTTGCATGGCATGCAAGAGGTCAGCGGTTCGATCCCGCTTACCTCCACCAAAAACTTCCAAGAAAAACGGATTAGTCCAAGGTTTTGACCCCATCGTCTAGAGGCCTAGGACATCACCCTTTCACGGTGAGTACCGGGGTTCGAATCCCCGTGGGGTCGCCAGATTCATCGCAAGATGATGAAAGCAAAAGTAGATAGCAGCAACGCTATCGCTACCAGGAGTGGTAGTTCAGTTGGTTAGAATACCGGCCTGTCACGCCGGGGGTCGCGGGTTCGAGTCCCGTCCACTCCGCCAGAATATCCTTGTAGATCAAGGACTTAGAAAAAGCCCGGTAAGAAATTATCGGGCTTTTTTGTTGGTTTTTTGAGGCGAACTGTCCCCAAAATGTCCCCAAATATCCCAATATTTCCCTGCTGCCCCCTGTGTGACTGTCCCCAAAATGTCCCAGAATTTTTTTTACAATATTTATTTTAATTTTAATTGTTAAGGTATACACTACGTTCAATTCGTGGCTTAGTCCACATGCTAGTCCTTCGGAGCTAGCGCATATCGTGACCTTTGTGTCACAAAAGGCCAACCCCTTGGGGTTGGCGAAAAGAAAGGTGACCTTTGTCACCGAAAGCCCGCACTTTTGTTCGGAGCTTGTTAGTGCCGGTCTTCTCCATGTGCGACGGTCATTGCTGACGCCGTTGCGCCTAAGTCCGTGCACCCCATATTTAGCTTTTTTCTGTACACGAAACTACGGCATTGCTTCGTTTTCAAACGAATGCAATTTAGTCGTTAGTCCGTCCGGAAACTATTCGCTCGTCAAACTTAGTAGTCAGCCTGGTTTGTTGCGTGATAAGCGCATTAGAAAGAAGGTTCACATGGACAATGAAAAATCACTTTTGGTGTCAGTGGCTGATTGTGCGGGTATGCTTGCGATCTCTGAGAAAACTGTAAGAAATTGGTTGTATTTAAACAAGTTCCCATTGCGAACTGTGTCGTTCGGTGGTCGGCGACTTTTTCGGTGCGAGGATGTTGAAAATTTTGCAAACGACTTTGGCCGTTGCCAATCACCTTCTCCGGATGCCCCGGCATCGCCAAAAACGCGGGGTCGTGGTCGCCCAAGAAACACTGGGATGAAACGCGAGGATTAGGCAAATTGCGTCTGGAAAATACACATTCCTTTCGGTTGCTCATTTAAAGGCCGTGCGCCTGTCGATGCAGCGCGCAAATCTTGTTTCCGGATGGATCG
>CANNEW010000152.1 GCA_947503685.1 Comamonadaceae bacterium
CTATTTCGTTAAAGGTCAGTTTGTTGCGGAGGGCAGCGCGCTGGACTTGGAATACAAGCGCGAGCTCAAAGGCACCGAAGACGCCACCCGTACCGACCTCAAGCGCGAAAGCACCGAATTACAAAAACTCGGTGAAGATTTGCTCACCTTGCGCGCCGAGCTCATGAACCGTTTGCAACTGCCCGACAAACTGGTGGAAGCGGTGGCCGAGGCCAAGCGCATCAGTAATTTCGAAGGCAAACGGCGCCAGATGCAATTTATCGGCAAGCTGATGCGCAAGCTTGAAGCGGCCATGCTGGACGCGATACGCGCGGCCTTGGTGGCGCAGCACACGCCCTCGGCGCTGGAAACCCAGACCCTGCACCAGACCGAAATGTGGCGCGACCGCCTGCTGGCCGATGACGATGCGCTGGGCCAATGGATCAACTTAAGCCCGCAGACTGACAGCCAGCAATTGCGCGCCCTGATCCGCCAAGCGCGCAAAGACGCCCTGCCCGAAAAACCCGGCCTGGCGCCGCGCCATGGCCGCCCTTACCGCGAAATTTTTCAACTGGTGCGCGCGCAGCTTGCGGGCGATAACGCGAGTGATGATGCTGCTTTGCCACCCACCAACCCCGGAATAGATGTATGAGCGATAGGGATAGTGGCCCCGAGGCCGTGCGTATTGGATTGGTGTCCGTTAGCGACCGCGCCAGTGCCGGCGTATACCAAGACTTGGGCTTGCCCGCACTCAAAGAATGGTTGCAAAGCGCGCTGCACAACCCGATTACTTTTGTAGAGCGCCTGATACCGGATGAAGAAGCGGGCATCAGCGCCGCGCTGATTGAATTGGTGGATGCCGATTGCAGCCTGGTGCTGACCACCGGCGGCACCGGCCCGGCGATGCGTGATGTGACGCCCGAAGCTACGTTAGCCATAGCGCACAAGGTGATGCCGGGCTTTGGCGAGCAAATGCGCCAGATCAGCCTAAATTTTGTGCCCACCGCGATTTTGTCGCGCCAAGTGGCGGTGATAAGAGGCAAAAGCCTGATCATCAACCTGCCGGGTCAGCCCAAGTCGATTGCGCAAACACTAGAAGGCCTCAAAGACGACGGCGGCGCGGTGAAGGTGCCCGGTATTTTTGCGGCCGTGCCCTATTGCGTGGATTTGATTGGCGGGCCGTATATGGAAACCGTGGACAGCGTGTGCAAAGGGTTCCGGCCAAAAGCAGCGCAACGCCCGCCGCGCACAGGCGCTTAAGCACCGGCCTGCGCGCGGTTTATTTGCCGACCAGCTGGTTGAGGCGCTCGGCCTCAAAACACTCGCCGCGCTCCGCGCCTTCAGGCATTTGCATTTGTTGCTGCTGGCAGATTTTTTCCAGCGCCAGCCACAAGCGGGCAATTTGCTGGTCTTGGGTGGAGGCGCTGTCAATCAAGCCGCGCAAGGCCTGGCTCACCGGGTCATCCTCATTGGTTATTCCGTAGGCGCTGAACTTGGGCTGCGCGCCTGCCACGTCGGCGCTTTCGCCGGCCTTGCTTTGGAGGATGCGCGCCGGAATACCCACGGCTGTGGCCCCGGCGGGCACCGGCTTGATCACCACCGCGTTGCTGCCGATCTTGGCGCCATCGCCCACTTCAAAACCACCAAGCACTTTGGCCCCGGCGCTCACGACCACGTCTTTGCCCAAAGTGGGATGCCGCTTTGCGCCTTTATAGAGCGAAGTGCCACCCAATGTGACGCCCTGGTAAATCGTGCAACCGTCGCCAATTTCAGCGGTCTCGCCCACCACCGTGCCCATAGCGTGGTCAAAAAACACGCGCTCACCGATGATGGCGCCGGGATGGATTTCAATGCCGGTGAGAAAACGCGCGATGTGCGAAGTAAATCGCCCCAGCCATTTGAATCCGTGTGTCCAGAACCAGTGCGCAGGACGGTGCAAGATGACGGCGTGTAAGCCAGGGTAGCAAGTGATGACTTCCCAGGTGCTGCGGGCAGCCGGGTCGCGGTCCAAAATGCATTGGATATCAGAGCGGATTCTGGAAAACATGGCGACTAGTCTAGCCTCTGAGCTGCTAACGCGCTGGAAGCGCCTTCAATGGCCTGCACACGCGCTGATTGCTGCAGCACCGCTTTGGAAATGCCGCGCAGGATGTGAATCTCTTCTTGCGTGACGCTGGCGCGGTTAAACAACTGGTTCAGGCGCGGCATCAACTTTTTTGGCGCCATGGGGTCCAGAAAACCCAGCGCCTCCAAAGACTCCTGTACATGCGCCAGCATGCCCGCCACCTGGGCCGCATCGGCTGGCGCGCTGTGCGGCGTGGCCCCGGGCAAAGGAAAACTACCCAAGGTCAGACGCCACTCATAGGCAATAACCTGCAAAGCCGCGCCGATATTGAGCGAGCCAAATTGCGGATTGGTAGGAATGCTGAGGCACACATGGCAGCGGTAGACGTCTTCGTTGCGCATGCCGAAGCGCTCCGAGCCGAACAAAAACGCCATCCCTTGGGGTGGGTTTTCTGCTGCGCTGGGCGCTAGAGCGGGCTGCGCTGGGCCCATAAAGCGGCTGAAGTGCTCGCGCGGGGTGCGCGTGGGCGGCCCGAAATCTCGGGGCGTCATAGCCGTGGCGCAGAGGTGGTCCATGCCATCGAGCGCTTCATCCAGCGTATCAACGATGCGCGCATTGGCCAACACATCGAGGGCGCCGCTGGCCCTTTGGATGGTTTCCTCGCGCCGCAGCACGTTGGGCCAGCGCGGCGCCACCAGCACCAAATCGTCAAAACCCATAGTTTTCATAGCCCGCGCGGCGGCGCCCACATTGCCGGCGTGGCTAGTCTGGATCAGTACAAAACGGGTGCGAACGGTCACAAGAAAGCGCCAACGGTAAAATCGCCCTATTGTCGCCGCCCCGGCGCCAGCTGCCGTCCGCATTGTCCGGGCGGGCCATCCCCGTTCTTCCCCCCACCAACCGATGTCACTTAATCTGCACCCCATGATGAATGTGGCCGTCAAGGCCGCCCGCGCTGCCGGGTCCATCATCAACCGCGCCGCCCTCGATATTGAGTCTGTGCGGGTGTCGCAAAAATTGGCCAATGACTTCGTCACCGAAGTGGACCATGCCTCCGAAGAGGCGATCATCGAAACCCTGCTCGGCGCCTACCCCGGCCACGGCATACGCGCGGAAGAATCGGGCTCCACCCACGGCGCCAAAGACTCGGAGTTCATCTGGATCATCGACCCACTAGACGGCACCACCAATTTCATTCATGGCCTGCCGATTTACTGCGTCAGCATTGCGCTGTCGGTCCGCGGCAAAATAGAGCAAGCGGTGGTCTATGACCCAACGCGCAATGATTTGTTCACCGCAACCAAAGGACGCGGCGCTTTCCTCAACGACCGGCGCCTGCGCGTATCCAAGCGCACCGAATTGACCGGCTGCCTGATCTCGACCGGATTTCCCTTTCGACCGGGCAGCGATTTTGAGGGCTATCTGGCCATGCTGAGCGAAGTGATGCAGCGCACCGCCGGCATACGCCGCCCCGGCGCCGCAGCGCTGGACCTGGCCTATGTGGCCGCCGGTTATTGTGATGGATTTTTTGAACGCGGCCTACAGCCTTGGGACATGGCTGCAGGCTCACTGCTGGTGACCGAAGCAGGAGGTTTGGTGGGCAACTTCACAGGCGAACCCGACTTCCTGGAGCACCAAGAATGCCTGGCCGGCGCGCCCCGTATTTACGGGCAGCTGGTAAGCATTCTGGGTAAATACAGCAAATTTGCGGGCGCAGAAGACAAAGCGGTAGCGCGGGAAGCGGCGACGACTTTGTCCAAGCCCGCCAAGCGGCGCAGTTAAAAAGCTTTTTGTCAGGCTTGCGCCGGTTGCTGAAAAACGCGGATGCGGGCGGCGATTTTGTCGTAGCCCGTGCGCGCGGCAATACGCATATCGTATTCAGTCTGCAAATTCAGCCAAAAGCGCGGCTCCATGCTAAAGAACAAGCCCAACCGCAAGGCTGTATCGGCGGTGATGGGGCGCTGACCGTTCACCACCTCGCTGATTCGGCTGGGCGACACATCGATGTCCGCTGCCAGCTGACGCGCGGATATGCCCATGGGCTTCATAAAGTCTTCCAGCAATATTTCGCCAGGGTGTATTTCTTCTAAGCGTTCTGCCATAGTGACCTCTCAGTGGTAGTCCACAATTTCGACTTGGTAGGCGCCGTCTTCGCGCCACACAAAACATAGGCGCCATTGCGCATTGATACGCATGCTGTGCTGCCCGCGCCGGTCGCCTCTGAGTAGCTCCAGTTGATTGCCCGGAGGGATTCGCAAAGTTGCCAATTCGCTGGCAGCATGCAATTGCAAAAGTTTTCGCCGCGCCACCCGTTCCACATTCTTGAACCTGGGCACGAGCACGCTCTGAAAAAGCGCCTCGGTATCCTTGTCGTTGAAAGAGTGGATCATGCAGTTATTTTGTTCCGCATCACAGAACCTGTCAAGCGAGTCCTGTCGGCAATGTGGGCTTGACGGATAAACCCTCCTTACATTAAAGTAAGGAAAATCTCAATAAAGGAATGCCCATGTCAACGGCCACACTCACGACCAAAGGCCAGATCACTATCCCGGCGGAGGTTCGCAAGGACCTGAATGTCGATACCGGAGACAGGGTGGAGTTTGTTTTGATCGCGCCGGGGCGCTATGAGTTTGTTGCCGCGACGCGGGAGGTGACCGAACTCAAAGGCATGTTTGGACCTGTAAAGAAGGCCATTTCCATTGAAGCTATGAATACCGCCATTGCGGGGCGCGGGGCAGCGGCGCGATGATAGGCCTCGATACCAATGTCCTGGTGCGCTATATCATGCAGGACGATTCCAAACAGTCGCCCAAGGCCACGCGGCTGATCGAATCCCTGGACACCGAGAACCCTGGCTACATCACCACGGTATCGATTGTGGAACTTTATTGGGTGTTGACTGCCAGCTACGAATTGACAGCCGCTCAGGCAGCGCAGGCCTTGGAGGCTGTGTTGCGTACCAAGCAATTGGTGGTGGAACGGGCAGACCAAGTCATGCGCGCCTTGCGACTATTTGGCGACGGGAAAGCAGACTTTGCAGACTGCCTGATTGAGCGTGCCGCCTCCGGCGCTGGGTGCAGCCAGGTCTTGACTTTTGATATCCATGCGTCCAAACATGCTGGAATGACGCTTGTTGCCTGAATCAAACCTGAAACACCAAAAAAGCTGCGGCGCACAAAACTCTGCCAAGAAAAAAGTGCCTGCCGAACAAAGGTAGCAAAAACAACGGTTTACGCTGTCAAGCCCTGCTTAAACCCTGCCATCACTTCCGCCACGGCTTCGTTGCTCAGGCGATTGCCGTATTGCCCCACCACACGCGCAGCGGCTCGGTTACCCAAGGCGGCGGCCTGCACATGGCTGTAGCCTTGCGTGACTGCGTAGAGAAATGCGCCAGCAAACATATCGCCCGCACCATTACTGTCCAGAGCTTTCACGGCTACAGCAGGTACTTCGGTGCGCTGCCCAGCTTCAAGCACGATGCAGCCTTTGGCGCTGCGGGTCAGGCAGACCACGCGGGCCAGCTTGCTCATCTGGGCACACACGGCGTCCAGGTCTTGGGAGCCGCACCAAACCTGGGCTTCTTCTTCATTGCAAAACAAATATTCCAGGCGCCCAGCTTCTTCGGAACCACCCACCATGGCCTCCAGGCCGGGGCGGCAGAAGTTGATCATGCTCATGTCGCTCAGCGTCAGCGCCAGCGCCACACCGGCGCGGTGCGCGATCGCGCGGCCTTGCATGGCGGCATCCACGCCGGTGAGCGATGCGGCCAGATAGCCTTCCATGTAGTACACGCGTGAGCGTTCGATATCTTGCGGGTGCAGCGCAGTGTGGTCCAGGTCGGCGGTGGCGCCTAAGAAAGTGCTCATGCTGCGCTCGGCATCGGGTGTGACCATGACCATGCAGATGCCGGTCTGGCCGTGCGGCGCGCGGGTGTGGCTAAGGTTGGTGGCCACGCCGTGGTGAGCCAAGTCCTGCGTGTAAAAAGCGCCCAATTCGTCTTCGGCCACACGGCAGGAATAAAAAGCTTTGCCGCCAAATTGCGCCACTGCCACGATGGTGTTACCCGCCGAGCCGCCACCGGTGCGGTGCGAAGGCACGCCATGCATGTGCTGCAAAAGTTCGGCGCGGCGCGGCGCGTCGATCAGCGTCATGTGGCGCTTTTCTACGCCAGACTGTTTCAACAAGGCTTCACTGACTTGGTACTCGGAATCGACCAAGGCATTGCCGATGGCATAGACATCAAATTTTTTCATGGGGTTTCCAACGATGCGCTACGCGCGGTTTATGGTTCAACTATTGTTCTACGAAAGCGCGCTCGACCACGAAGTCGCCCGGCTTGGTGGTATTGCCTTCGATAAAGCCGCGCGCTTCGAGCATGTGCTTGAGCTGACGCAGCATCTCAGGGCTACCGCAGAGCATGACGCGGTCGTTGGCCGGGTCGAACTTGGGCATGCCCAAATCAGTTTGCATCTTGCCGCTTTCCAGCAATTCGGTAATGCGGCCCTGGTTGTGAAAGGGTTCGCGCGTCACCGTGGGGTAATAGAGCAATTGCGCGCTCACCATTTCGCCCAAAAATTCATGGTCTGGCAATTCATGGCTGAGGTAGTCGTGGTAGGCCAGCTCGGCCACTTCGCGCACGCCATGCACCAGAATCACTTTTTCAAAACGCTCGTAGGTGGCAGGGTCGCGCACGATGCTCAGGTAGGGCGCAACGCCGGTACCGGTGCCAAATAGATAGAGGTTTTTGCCGGGCAACAAATAGTCGATCAACAAAGTGCCAGTGGGTTTTTTGCCCACCACAATCGTGTCGCCGATTTGTATGTGTTGCAGCTTGGAAGTGAGCGGCCCATCTTGCACCTTGA
>CANNEW010000153.1 GCA_947503685.1 Comamonadaceae bacterium
AGGGGCAGAGTTGCGATGGGCAAGGCTTCTAAATAGCACTTGTTTTTGTTTGTGAATTGAGTTGTCAGGAGAGTTAAGGCATGAATCGCGAATTGTTGATGTTGGTTGAGGCGATCTCCCGTGAGAAAAACGTGGAGCGTGATGTGGTTTTGGGCGCCGTGGAGGCCGCCCTGGCACAAGCCACCAAAAAGCTCTATGTAGGAGACGTGGATATCCGTGTCGCCTTGGACCGCGACAGCGGCAATTACGAAACCTTCCGCCGCTGGCACGTCGTCCCGGACGAGGCGGGCCTGCAATTGCCGGATCAGGAAATTTTGCTGTTTGAAGCCAAAGAGCAGATTGCCGATGTCGAGGTTGATGAGTACATTGAAGAGCCGATTGAGTCGGTGCCCATCGGGCGTATCGGCGCGATGGCGGCCAAGCAGGTCATTTTGCAGAAAATCCGCGATGCTGAGCGCGAAATGCTGCTCAATGACTTTATGTCACGGGGCGATAATATTTTTGTCGGCACCGTCAAGCGCATGGACAAAGGTGATGTGATCGTCGAAAGCGGCCGCGTCGAAGGGCGTCTGCGTCGTGCCGAGATGATTCCCAAAGAAAACCTGCGCGCGGGCGACCGCGTGCGCGCCATGATTATGGAAGTGGACCTGACCCTGCGCGGCGCGCCGATTCTGTTATCGCGCTCGGCGCCAGATTTCATGATTGAGCTCTTTCGCCAGGAAGTGCCTGAGATCGAGCAAGGCCTGCTGGAGATCAAATCCTGCGCCCGCGACCCCGGTTCGCGCGCCAAGATTGCAGTGCAATCGCACGACAAGCGCATTGACCCCATCGGCACCTGTGTGGGCGTACGCGGAAGCCGCGTCAATGGCGTCACCACCGAGCTGGCAGGCGAGCGCGTAGATATCGTGCTGTGGAGCGAAGACCCGGCCCAGTTTGTGATTGGTGCCTTGGCGCCCGCTAACGTCAGCTCCATCGTTGTAGATGAGGAGCGCCACGCTATGGACGTGGTGGTGGACGAGGAAAATCTGGCGATCGCCATCGGACGTGGCGGACAAAACGTGCGCCTGGCAGCCGAATTGACGGGCTGGAAGATCAACATCATGGACGCGGCGGAGTCCGCTGAAAAGCTGGCAGTAGAAACTGATTCGGGCCGCCGCTTGTTTATGGACAAGCTGGATGTGGACGAGGAGATTGCCGACATCCTGATCGCCGAAGGCTTCACCAGCCTGGAAGAAGTGGCCTACGTCCCCTTGCAAGAGATGCTGGAAATCGAGAGCTTTGACGAAGACACGGTGCATGAGCTGCGCACCCGCGCCAAAGACGCGCTGCTGACCATGGAAATTGCGCGCGAAGAGAGCTCCGCCAATGTGTCGCAAGACCTGCGTGACTTGGAAGGCTTGAGCGCCGAGCACATCGGGATGTTGGCCGAACACGGGATCAAGACCCTGGACGACCTGGCCGATCTGGCTACTGACGAACTTACAGAAATCACCGGCCAGTCTATTGACGAAGCCACTGCCCTGATCATGAAGGCGCGCGAACATTGGTTTACCGATGACGCCGCCGCTCAAGAGTCACGGCCATGAAAGGTTACCCGCTAAATGTCCAGTACGACTGTCGCCGAGTTTGCCAGTGAACTCAAGAAATCTACCGAAACCTTGTTGGAACAACTGAAATCCGCAGGGGTGTCCAAAACCGTGGCAAGTGATATATTGACCGACGCCGATAAGCACAAATTGCTAAACCATTTGCAAGCTGCCCATGGTAGTGCGGGCGCCGAGCGTAAAAAAATTACGCTGGTCAAGAAGCAGACCACGGAGATTAAGCAAGCCGATGCCAGCGGCAAGGCGCGCACCATCCAGGTGGAGGTGCGTAAAAAGCGCACTTTTGTGCGGCGTGAAGATGATTCGGACGCGGTGCCAGAGTCTGCCGAGGTATTTGAAGCCCCCGCGCCCGCAGCACCAGTGATTGACCAGGCCGAACTGGCGCGCCGCGAAGAAGAAGCGCGCCACCAGGCTGAGTTTTTGCGCAGGCAGGAAGAAGAGTTAGCCGCTCGCCGCCAGGCGCGTGAAGAGCAAGAGGCCAAGGCACGGGCAGTGCAGGCAGCTGCGGCGCAGGCGCAGGCGCAGGCGCAAACCCAAACCCAAGCCCAAGCCGAAACCCAAAGCGACTTCGCGGATGGCCCCGGCAGCGATAACGCTGCGGGCAAACCCCGCAAATTGACCAAAGCGGCTGAAAAAGCTGCTTTAGATGCAGCGGCACAAGCTGAGGCCGCCACTGTGGCCCAAGCGGCTTTGCTGCTCCAGCGTGAGGAGGATGCAGCTAAAGCAGCTTCAGCATCGCGTGAGGAGGCACTGGAAGAAAACAGGCGCGCCGCCGATTTGGGCGATCGCCGTCGCAAAGCCGAGGCCGAAGCTGCAGCCATCCGCTTGATGATGTCTGCGCCTGCCAAGGTCGCACCCCCACCCAAAAAGGTAGAACCCAAACCCGCTGTGGATCCGAAAACGGCGATAAAAGGCACCCTGCACAAACCGGCGGTAGGCTCGACGGTAGCCAAGCCCGCCAAAGCGGGCGTCAGTGCAGCGCCGGCTTTGGGCAAAGAGGTCAAATCGGCCAAGCTATCGAGCAGCTGGGCCGGCGACCCGGCGAAGAAAAAAGAACTCAAAACCCGCGGTGACACCGGTGCAGGAGCGGGCCGCTCGACCAACTGGCGCGCCGGTCCGCGCGGTAAGCGCGGCGGCGATCGTGATCGCGAAGACCACGCGCCCACGCAGACGCAAGAAGTGCGCGTCATTGAAGTGCACGTACCAGAAACCATTACCGTGGCTGAGTTGGCGCACAAGATGGCGATCAAGGCCTCGGAAGTCATCAAACAATTGATGAAACTGGGTCAGATGGTCACCATCAACCAGCCTCTGGACCAGGATACCGCCATGATTGTGGTGGAAGAGCTGGGCCACACGGCCGTGGTGGCGGCACTGGACGACCCCGAAGCGTTTACCGACGAAGAGGTGCATTCGCAGTCGGAGTCATTGCCGCGCGCTCCGGTGGTTACCGTCATGGGCCACGTCGACCATGGGAAGACGTCCTTGTTGGACTACATTCGCCGCGCCAAAGTGGCATCGGGCGAAGCGGGTGGAATTACCCAGCATATTGGCGCCTACCATGTGCAAACGCCCCGCGGCATGGTGTCCTTTTTGGACACGCCGGGACACGAAGCGTTCACTGCCATGCGTGCGCGCGGTGCCAAGGCAACCGACATTGTGATTTTGGTGGTGGCCGCCGACGACGGCGTGATGCCGCAAACCAAAGAAGCCATCAAGCACGCCAAGGCAGCAGGTGTGCCTATCGTGGTGGCTATCAATAAGATTGATAAACCAGACTCCAACCCCGAACGCGTGAAAAACGAACTCGTGGTCGAGGAAGTCGTACCCGAGGAATTCGGTGGCGAATCGCCCTTTGTGTCGGTATCTGCCAAAACCGGGCAGGGCATAGACGAGTTGCTGGAACAAGTGTTGTTGCAGGCGGAAGTGCTTGAGTTGCGCGCGCCCGTAAATACGATGGCAAAGGGCCTGGTCATTGAAGCACGTTTGGATAAAGGGCGTGGCCCGGTCGCCACCGTTCTGGTGCAGTCCGGAACACTCAAAACCGGCGATGTCGTACTGGCGGGTCAGACCTTTGGCCGCGTGCGCGCCATGTTGGACGAAAACGGTAAGTCGATCAAAGACGCCGGCCCCTCCATTCCGGTGGAAATCCAAGGCCTGACAGAAGTACCGCAAGCGGGCGACGAGTTCATGGTGATGTCGGACGAGCGCCGTGCGCGCGAAATCGCGACCTACCGCGCCGGCAAATTTCGCAACACCAAACTGGCCAAGCAGCAAGCGGCCAAACTGGAGAATATGTTCAGCGATATCGGTTCGGGCGACGTCAAAACCCTGCCCATCATCGTCAAGGCCGATGTACAAGGTTCGCAAGAGGCCTTGGCGCAGTCGCTGCTCAAGCTCTCGACTGACGAAGTCAAAGTGCAAATGGTGTATTCCGCGGTGGGTGGCATCAGTGAGTCTGACATCAACCTGGCTATTGCTTCCAAGGCCGTGGTGATTGGCTTTAACGTGCGCGCCGATGCGGGCGCCCGCAAACTGGCCGAAGGCAATGGCGTCGACATCCATTACTACAACATCATTTACGACGCGGTCGATGAACTCAAAGCGGCCATGTCGGGCATGCTGGCGCCAGAAAAGCGCGAGGAAATCATTGGCTTCGCCGAGATCCGCACCGTGTTCGTGGCATCCAAGATCGGTACCGTGGCTGGCTGTATGGTCACCGGCGGTTTTGTCAACCGCAGTGCGCACTTTCGCTTGCTGCGCGAAAACGTGGTGATTTATACCGGCGAGCTAGATTCGCTCAAGCGCATGAAAGACGATGTGCGCGAAGTTAAAGAAGGCTTTGAGTGCGGTATCAAACTCAAGAACTACAACGACATTGCCGTGGGCGACCAGTTGGAGTTCTTCGAGATCAAGGAAATCGCGCGCACCATCTGAGCGTTTACCTTGCATGCGCAAAAAGTCATCCACCCCCAACCGCGGTTTTCGCGTGGCCGATCAGATCCAGCGCGATCTGACCGAATTGATTGCACGCGAACTCAAAGACCCGCGCGTGGGCATGGTGACGATTCAGTCGGTGGAAGTCACGCCCGACTATGCGCACGCCAAGGTGTATTTCAGCCTGCTGGTGGGCGATGCGGCGCAGTGCGGCGAAGGCCTCAACCAAGCGGCGGGCTTTTTGCGCGCGGGTTTGTTTAAACGCCTGCACATCCATACCGTGCCGACCTTGCACTTTATTTTTGACCGTACTACCGAGCGGGCTGCGGACATGAACGCGCTGATAGCGCGAGCCGTGTCCTCGAGAGCCAAGGAAGGCTGAGTAGCATGAACGCGCCGCATGCACGGGTTGCAAGGCGCCCCGTGCATGGGGTGCTCCTTCTGGACAAACCGCTGGGTTGGTCCAGCAACCAGGCTTTGCAAAAAGCCAAATGGTTGCTGGCCGCTGAGAAGGCTGGTCACACGGGCACTTTGGACCCCTTGGCCACCGGTGTATTGCCATTGTGTTTTGGTGCGGCCACCAAGTTCAGCCAAATGCAATTGGATGCGGACAAGGTGTATGAAGCAGTTTTGCGATTGGGTGTGACGACTACGACGGCGGACGCTGAAGGCGAGGTCTTGCAAACGCGTCCCGTGGAGGTTTCGCCGTACAGCATCGGCGAAGTGCTGGCCCGCTTTACCGCCCCGATTGAACAGATCCCGCCGATGCACAGTGCGCTGAAAAAAGACGGCAAGGCTTTGTATGAGTATGCGCGTGCTGGGATTGAAGTGGAGCGGGCGGTGCGCCATGTGACCATTCACGTCATCACGCTGCTGGCCGATGACTCGATGGCAGCGGTGCCAACGCTTTCGGTGCAAGTGGCGTGCAGCAAAGGCACCTACATACGTACCTTGGCGCAAGACATTGGCGAGGCACTGGGTTGCGGCGCGCACTTAAGTGCTTTGCGTCGCGTGCAGACCGGCGACTTGGGTATCAGCAGCTGCGTGGAGCTGCAGGCACTGGAAGCTATGGACATGGCGCAGCGTCTGGCCTGCTTGCAGAGCGTAGACAGTTTGTTAGCCGGTCATGCGCCCATCACATTGGATGCGGACAATGCAGGACGTTTTTTGAGCGGTCTGCGCCGACGTGGCACGTGGGACGATGCGGGGCAAGTGGCGGTGTATGCAGAAGACCCCCCTGCTTTGCTGGGCATCGGGCATGTGAAGGCGGGCGAGTTAATTCCCACCCGCCTGCTCAGCACGCTGGATATTGCGCAAATGCGCGAGCAAGCAGCCTGGCCGAATTGAATTTTGTGTTTTAAATTTTGAATTTGTAGAAAGAAAGATAACCATGAGCAATAAACAAATCCGCAATATCGCGATCATTGCGCACGTTGACCACGGTAAAACCACGATGGTGGACCAGTTGTTGCGTCAGTCCGGCACTTTTGCAGAGCATGAAAAAGTGGTAGACACGGTGATGGACAACAACGCCATCGAACGCGAGCGCGGCATCACCATCTTGGCCAAGAACTGCGCCGTCAGCTGGGAGGGCACGCATATCAATATCGTCGATACCCCCGGACACGCGGACTGCGGCGGCGAAGTAGAACGCGCACTGTCCATGGTCGATGGCGTGGTGCTGCTGATCGATGCGCAGGAAGGCCCGATGCCGCAAACCCGCTTTGTGACCAAGAAGGCGCTTGCCCTGGGCCTCAAACCGATTGTGGTGGTGAACAAAGTGGATAAGCCCGGTTCCAACCCGCAAATGGTGGTTAATGCGGCTTTCGATTTGTTTGACAAACTTGGCGCAAGCGACGAGCAGCTGGATTTTCCAGTGGTCTATGCATCGGGCATCAATGGCTGGACCTCGATGGAGCAGGGCGCTTCCGGTGAGCAGTGGGGGCCCGACATGTCTGCCTTGTTCAACACCATCTTGAGCCATGTGCCGCCGCAGGCCGGCGACCCCGAGGCCGCACTGCAATTGCAAATTTCAGCGCTAGACTTTTCCACTTTTGTGGGTCGTATCGGTGTGGGCCGCATCAGCGCGGGAACTCTCAAAACCGGTCAAGATGTGCTGGTGATGTCTGGTGAAGACGGGCCGGTGGTCAAAGGCCGCGTAAACCAAGTGCTGACTTTCCAGGGCTTAGACCGCGTGCAAGTAGCTGAAGCCGGACCTGGCGAAATTGTGCTGATCAACGGCATTACAGATATCGGTATCGGCGTTACGGTAACCGATCCGCTGCGTCCAGCGCCGCTGCCTATGCTCAAGATTGATGAGCCCACGCTGATC
>CANNEW010000154.1 GCA_947503685.1 Comamonadaceae bacterium
GCTGGCGCTTTATCAACCCGCTCATGAAGCAGCTGTATGGCGTGGACTCCATGCCCGAGACCGCTGAGAACGTAGCGCAGCAATTTGGCATCGAGCGGCAAGCCCAGGACCGCATGGCCTTGCGCTCCCAAGAAAACGCGGTGCGCGCCCAAGGCGAAGGCTTCTTTGATGCCGAAATCACGCCCGTCAGCATCCCCCAGAAAAAAGGCGATGCCTTGCTGGTGGCGCGGGACGAACATCCGCGCAGCACGTCTTTGGAAGCGCTGGCCAAACTCAAACCCATCGTCCATCCCCAAGGCTCAGTGACCGCGGGTAATGCCTCGGGCGTAAACGATGGCGCTTGCGCGCTTTTGTTGGCCAGTGCCAGCGCGGCAAAGCAACACGGCCTCAAGCCCCGCGCCCGCGTGCTGGCTATGGCGACCGCGGGCCTGGCGCCGCGCATTATGGGCTTTGGCCCGGCGCCTGCGGTGCGCAAAGTGCTGAGCCAAGCCGGGCTGACGCTGGCGCAGATGGACGTGATCGAACTCAATGAAGCCTTTGCCGCCCAAGGTCTGGCGGTTTTGCGCGACCTGGGCCTGGCCGACGACGACGCCCGTGTCAACCCCAACGGCGGCGCCATCGCCCTGGGCCACCCCCTGGGCGCCAGCGGAGCGCGCCTGGTCAGCACCGCGCTGAATCAGTTGGAACACATCGACGGGCGCTACGGCCTGTGCACCATGTGCATTGGCGTGGGTCAGGGTATTGCGCTGGTGATAGAGCGGGTCTAGACGGCGGGCAGGGCCCGGTTGAGGCAAACACCCGCCCTGAATTAGTGCTTCAACTGGGCGGTGGAAAGCTACCCAAGGCACAATGGCTGCATGAACAATCAGCCTGCGTTTATCGCCCCACAAAAATTCACCTCCGCCGCCGCGGCCTTGGCGCAAGTGCGAAGTATTTACGCCCAAAGCATCGCCCACTTACGCGCCTGCATGCAGGCTTTTGTAGCAGGGGATGACCGCTTGGGCCATGTACGCGCTTTCTATCCGCTGGTGCGCCTGCATACCGACACCGTCTCGCGCACTGGCAAGGCCGAGGGCGCGGGTCTGAGTTACGGCTTTGTCGCCGGGCCGGGGCGCTTTGAAACCACGCTCACGCGGCCTGATTTGTACGAGCGCTATTACCTGGGGCAATTCCAATTGCTGCTCAACAACCATGCGGTGGAACTGGAAATTTGCACCAGCACGCAACCCATACCGGTGCACTTTTCTTTTACCGACAATGACCATCTGGAAGGCGAGATGAGCGCCGAGCGCCGAGCCCGTATGCGCGATGTGTTTGACCTGCCAGACCTGGCCGCCATGGACGACGGCATCGCCAACGGCACCTACGCGCCCGGCCCCGGCGAGCCCCAACCGCTGTCGCTATTTACTGCGCCGCGCATGGACTATTCGCTGCACCGCCTGCGCCACTACACCGGCACGCTGCCCGAGCATTTTCAGAACTTTGTTCTGTTTACCAATTACCAGTTTTATATCGACGAATTTGTCGCCCTGGGCCGCGCCGCTATGGCCGACCCGCACAGCCCCTACAGCGCCTTTGTAGAACCGGGCAACTTGACGACACGCCGCGCCAGCACGGCTGGCGCCGCACCCCATACAGAGGGCCACAGCCAGCCGCGCCTGCCGCAAATGCCAGGCTACCACCTAGTGCGTGAGGACGGTAGCGGCATAAGCATGGTCAATATCGGCGTGGGCCCGGCCAATGCCAAAAACATCACCGACCATATCGCCGTACTGCGCCCGCACGCCTGGATCATGCTGGGCCACTGCGCCGGCCTGCGCAACACCCAGCAGCTGGGCGACTATGTGCTGGCCCATGGCTATGTGCGCGAAGACCATGTGCTGGACGAAGAACTACCGCTGTGGGTGCCCATTCCTGCGTTGGCCGAAATCCAGGTGGCGCTGGAGCAAGCGGTAGCGGATGTCACGGGCTTGCAAGGCGGTGCACTAAAAAACATTTTGCGTACCGGCACCGTAGCCAGCACCGACAACCGCAACTGGGAACTGCTGCCCGACAACCAAGCACAGCGCCGCTTCAGCCAAAGCCGCGCCGTGGCCTTGGACATGGAAAGCGCCACCATCGCCGCCAACGGTTTCCGTTTCCGTGTGCCCTACGGCACTTTGCTCTGCGTCAGCGACAAACCGCTGCACGGCGAAATCAAACTCCCCGGCATGGCCAACCACTTCTACCGCGAACGCGTAGACCAGCACCTGCGCATAGGCATACGCGCCATCGAACTCATGCGCGAACGCGGGCTGGACCAACTGCACAGCCGCAAGCTGCGCAGCTTTGCCGAGGTGGCGTTTCAGTAAGGCTACGCGCAGGGCTTTAATTGCGCCGCGTAGTGCGCGACCTGACCGTGGCAGAACGCAAAGAACTTGATTTCTGAGGCGCCACCAAGATGACCGCCAAAGAATTAAAGCTGATGGTTTTTGCCCACATCGGGCAGTACTAGAAGCCCTGAATTTCATCGGTTTGGCGCGGCGCAAATAATTAGGATAGCTCACAGCTAGGCCCGTTTATTTCTGGGATTTCGGCTATTTTATGCAAGTCATAGCTTGCAAAAACCTATATTTAGGCTTATTATGTAAGCCATGACTGACAACATTCGACTCCCCGATGAATTGGGACACCAACTGCAAGCCCGCCGCAAAGCGCTGGGCCTGAGCAAGTCCGCGCTGGCGGACAGGGCGGGCAAGGTGCGCGAAGTCATCTACCGGCTGGAAGCGGGTGAAGAGTCCACGGTGTCTTCGCTATTTGCCGTCATGGGTGCCTTGGGCTTGGTGATGCGCGTCGAACACGCCGGCCTGCCGACGGCCAGCGAAGTCGCTGCCAGGTTTATGGAAGACGACGATGCTTCCTGAAAAAATTCGTCAACTGAATGTGTCTATTGGCGACGCCGAGAATGCCGGCCAGCTGATCCGCGCGTCCACCTACGAATTTCGCTATGCGCAGCCACAAGCTGAACAAGCCACCGTGGCCTTGCACAAGCCATGCAAGACACCATGAAAAAAACGACTGGCGATACGCGTGTGCCCGACGCCTTGCGGACGAAAATGGCAGAGGCTTGGGAGTGGGGGTATGGGTATGCGAAGTAGGAGTTGGAACGTAGCAGTTCTTTATACCGAGCGAAAGAGCAACTGATACAGAGCCTTCAACCCACATCAACAATCGCCTCCGGCGTTCGAAGCGCAATACGCAGCAGCTTGCGATAGGCCCACCTTCATACGCGCTTCAGTAGCCGCCGAAACCGCCACTTTGGTCACGCGTCCTTCGCGACGCCGGGCTTGGCGAATCGACTCCAGCAAATCGACTTCAAACGCTGTCATGCCGTCATTTTTCAACTTTGCACCTGCAAGTTCTATCCACAGTGGCCCGTCACACCAATCCCCGACAATCTCACCCCATGCCCCACCCCATCCCCAGTACCGCGCTGTTTTCCGCGCAGCATTTGTCCAAGCGCTTTGGCGCCAATACCGTGGTCGATGACCTGTCTTTTGAGATTGCGCCGGGCGAATGCCTGGGGGTGATCGGCCCCAATGGGGCGGGCAAGACGACGACAGTGCGCATGTGCTTGGGGCTAACGGCGCCTGATGGCGGAAGCATCAGCGCGCTAGGGCTGCATATGCCGCGCGATGCGTTGGCTATCAAGGCGCAGATCGGGGTGGTGACGCAGCTCGATACCCTGGACCCTGACTTCAATTGCGAAGAAAACTTGCTGGTTTATGGTCGCTATTTCGGGCTGAAGGACCGTGACATTCAAAAACGCATCCCAGCGTTGCTGGAATTTGCCTCGCTCACCAGTAAGGCTAAAGCCAAGCCGGGCGAATTGTCGGGTGGCATGAAGCGGCGCCTGAGCCTGGCGCGCGCACTGGTAAACGACCCGCGCCTCTTGCTGCTAGATGAGCCCACCACCGGCCTGGACCCGCAAGCCCGCCACCTGATGTGGGAGCGCCTGCAAGCCCTGCTGCAACAAGGCAAGTCGATTTTGCTGACCACCCACTTTATGGACGAGGCCGAGCGCCTGTGTTCGCGCCTCTTGGTACTGGACCATGGCAAGAAAATCGCCGAAGGTAAGCCGCGCGATTTAATCGCCCAGCACCTAGAGCCCGATGTGGTGGAAGTCTTTGGCGTGGGTGCGCTGCAAGTGCGCGAAGGCCCGCTGCGCGCTTTGGCCGCGCGGGTAGAGGTAAGTGGCGAGACGGTGTTTTTTTACACCGAACAGGCCGGCGCGCTTTTGCAAGCCCTGGCGGCCTACCCGCAGTTGCGCACTCTGCACCGCCCGGCTAACTTGGAAGATTTGTTCCTGAAACTGACCGGACGCCAGATCCGCGAGGACGCTTGATATGCCCGACTCCCCCGCTTTTACCCCACAAATCCAAAGCCCTTGGCGCGCACCGCGCTTGAGCCTGCGCTTTTGGCCAGTGTTCCAACGCAATTTGCTGGTCTGGCGCAAGCTGGCGATTCCCAGCCTGCTGGGCAATATCGCCGAGCCGCTGATGTGGCTGGTCGCCTTCGGCTACGGCATGGGCGCACTAGTGGGGCAGCTCACCATCGACGGACAGCCTGTGCCCTACATTTTGTTTCTGGCGAGCGGCAGCATCTGCATGAGCGCCATGAACGCCGCTTCCTTTGAGGCGCTGTATTCAGCCTTCTCGCGCATGCATGTGCAAAAGACCTGGGACGGCATCATGAACGCGCCCGTAGGACTGGACGACATCGTGCTGGCCGAAATGCTGTGGGCGGCTTTTAAGGCGCTGTTTACCGTGACGGCGATTTTGGGCGTGATGCTGGCGCTGCAAATCAGCCACAGCCCAAAGTTACTGGTGGCTTGGCCGGTGCTGCTGGGTGTAGGCATTACCTTTAGCTCGATGGCGCTGGTGTTTAACGCGCTGGCCAAGGGCTATGACTTTTTTACCTATTACTTCACGCTCTTCCTCACACCATCCATGTTTTTAGGCGGTGTGTTTTTCCCGCTGGAGCAATTGCCGCCCCTGGTGCGCGCTGTGGCCGACTGGCTACCGCTGGCCAGCGCGGTAGCCTTGGTGCGACCTTTGTTTATGGACCAATGGCCTAGCAATGTGCTGCACCACGGTGGTGTGCTGATGGCCTATGCGGTGGTGTCGTTTTGGCTGGCGCTGGCGCTCACGCGCAAACGCTTCGGTCAATAGGCCTAGGCCGCTCTTAGCATCCCCAGATGGGTGCAAAGATGAGGCCATTTGTTCGCCGTGCGGCCTAGGGTACATACGGTAGGCGTTTGCTAGCCGCGCAGCTCGGTGCGTATAGCGCTGGCTAGCGCTTCATAGTCCGCCGCGCTGTTATATAACTGCCCGCAAATCCTGAGGTAGTAGGCCCCGGCACAGGTGGTTATCGCAGTCTCGACCCGGTAGACCTCACCCAAGCGCTTTTGTAAGGCCGCGCAGGCCTCACGACCACCTTCCATGCGGGGTAATGGCACCAGGCCCATAGCGATGGCATCTGGCGGCAGAGTGTTTTTTGAAAGGCCTAAGGCCGATAGCACCATGTCACGCCCGTAACGCATGCGCGCCTGGTTCGCCGCTCGCACGCGCTCCCAGCCGATGCGGGTGAAAAAATCAATTGCCGCAGGCGCAGCCAGCCAGGCGCTGATATCCACGGTCCCTAGCATGTCCCAGGGTGCGGGATAGTGCTCTGCATCGCGCCAAGAAACTATGAGCGGACGCATGCGCGCCTGCCAACGCGGCGCGATGCGGTACACCGCGCTCCCCAATGGCGCACACACCCATTTATGCAAATTTCCAAACCAAAAATCAGCATCCAGACGATCCAAGTCCAGGTCGATTTGTCCGGGCGCATGGGAGGCATCTACCGCTATCGCAATACCTTTAGAGCGGCACAAATCCGCAAGTTGCTGCACCGGAAGTATGCGCGCGGTGGCCGACGTAATGTGGTCTACCACCAGCAAGCGGGTACGCGAGTTGATCGCCGCCTCCACACGGGCCACGATGTGTGCCGCATCATCGTCCATGGGAATAGCAACTTCCCGCAAAACCCCGCCCGCGCTGGCCAATGCCCTTTGCACGGCATACACAACTGCGCCGTATTCTTGGTCCAGCACAATGGCCTCGTCACCCCGCTGAAATAGAAATCCGCGCAAGGTGGTGCTGGCCGCTTCGGTAGCGTTGCGCACCAGGGCGATCTGATCGGGCTGCTGACCTAAAAATGCTGCAATTTTTGCGCGCGCGGCGGCCACTCGGTCTTGCGCTTCGCGGGCAAAAAAGCGCACCGGGTTTTGTTGTACCTGGTCCTGCACTGCACGCTGAATTTCGCGCACGACCGATGGCACCGCGCCATATGATCCGTGGTTGCAATGGTGCACCATCGGGTCCAGCGCCCAAGCTTGGCGCTGTTCGTGTAGATCAAAAATCATGGAGGGGTTTTAACCCGGATCCAATGAACAAGCATGTAAAGCCTTGCGAGCAACTATTTACCAGCCCCGCGCCAGCCTTGCATTGCTCACCCAAGTGGCATGAAAACCATTGGGCACGCGCTGGGGTAATGCGATGCGCGCGACGGGTCCTTGGGCCACGTTGGCCGCATCAAAAATACTCACGTAGGAGCGCGCGTCTTTGGCGTCCCACACAAAGCCGACCAGGTAGCCGTCGTCTTCGTTGATGTGTTGATCTTTGGGCGCAAAGCTGTGTTCGCTCAGCCACTGGTGCATGCCGCCGTGGTAGGCGGTGCAAGTGCCGGCTTGCCGGTCGTGGCGGGCGATGCCGCAAAAGCGCGGGTCTTCGGGCTGATCGCTGCTGCCCATCAGAATGTTCCAGGTGTAGA